>JAEZPL010000565.1 GCA_023413605.1 Pseudomonadota bacterium | reverse complement strand
CCTATAAGGAGGCCTTATGCTAGCCCATTGAGCTTTCGTTGTACAGGAAGGCGCCCGTGGTCCAGATCGATGGAAAGCCATAAACAGGAAAGGCATCGCCATCATGACCGGATTCACGACCTCCCGCCGTTCGGCGGCTCCCCATCTTCGCGCATGGCTGCGGCGCGCGCTGGGGCGGTGGACCCTTCAGAGCCGGACCTATCTGGATCCGGACCGGTTGAACGATCACATGCTGCGTGACCTGGGCTTTCAGGATGGCCACATCGCGCCGCCACGGGACGGGGAGTGGCGCTGATCGGGCCGCGTTGACGGAATGATCCAGCGAAGCGGCGGTGTCGGAAATGCGTCCCTGTTTGCCTGGGTAGGGTATCCTGGGAGCGGCGCCCCGGTTCCGGCCGGGACGTGGGAAATGGGAAGGAGTTTCGATGGCCAGCCGCCTTTTTGAACCGATCGAGATTGGACAACTTCGCTTGGCGAACCGCATCGTCATCGCCCCGATGTGCCAGTATTCGGCGCAGGACGGCATGCCGGGAAGCTGGCACCTGATCCACATCGGCCATCTGGCCCTGTCGGGCGCCGGGCTGATGATCCTGGAAGCGACGGCGGTCGAACCGCAGGGGCGGATCAGCCCCGGCGACCTCGGCCTGTGGTCGGACGAGACCGAAGCGGCGCTGCGCCATGTGCTGGATTGCGTGCGCAAGGAATCGGCGATGCCCATCGGCATCCAGCTGTCCCACGCCGGACGCAAGGCATCCGTGCAGGCGCCGTGGGACGGCGGCAAGCAGCTTGGCCTGCATGAAGGCGGTTGGGACTGCGAAGCGCCGTCGCCGGTCCCGCACGCCCCGGATGAGCGGATCCCGATGGTGCTGGACGCCGCCGGGCTGGACCGGGTGCGCAACGGCTTTGCCGAGGCCGCCCGGCGCGCGGCGCGGATCGGGCTGGACATGGTGGAGGTGCACGCCGCCCACGGCTACCTGCTGCACCAGTTCCTGTCGCCGCTGTCCAACCGGCGGGAGGACGCCTATGGCGGCAGCCTGGAAAACCGCATGCGGTTCCCGCTGGAGGTGTTCGAGGCGGTGCGGGCGGCCTTCCCGGCGGACCGGCCGGTCGGCGTGCGCGTCTCCGCCACCGATTGGGTCGAGGGCGGCTGGGACCTGGAGCAGACCATCGCCTTTGCCCAGGAACTGAAGCAGCGCGGCTGCGCCTTCATGGACGTGTCGAGCGGCGGTCTGGCGCAGAACCAGAAGATTCCCGTCGGCCCCGGCTATCAGGTGTCCTTCGCCGAAGCGGTCAAGCGGGCGACCGGCCTGCCGACCATCGCGGTCGGGCTGATCACCGAGCCGCAACAGGCCGAGACCATCGTGGCCGGCGGTCAGGCGGACATGATCGCGCTGGCCCGCGGCATCCTGTACGACCCGCGCTGGCCCTGGCACGCCGCCGCCGCGCTGGGTGCGGAAGTGCAGGCGCCCAAGCAATACTGGCGGTCCCAGCCCCGCGAATACAAGCGCCTGTTCGGCACGACCTCCATCGAGCAACGCTCGTAAGGGATGGCGGCGGCCCGGCGATGCGTCGCGGAACCCTCATCCGTCGTCAGGACCGCGGCGGATGGGGGCATCGGCTCTGGTTTGCCTTGGGGTCAGGGGCAGGGCCGGCTAAGCCCTCCGAACAGGATCGTGATGGTGGCGGTCACGGCCTCTGAAATGCTCGCGCCAAGATGTCGTGCACGGAACGCTTCGGCCGCGAGTTGCACAGCGGTACACTCCGGGAAGCGTTCGCTCGCAATGGAAAAGACTTCCGAGACAATTCGGCAGTCTCCTTCATCGATGGGCATTTTGGTGTCTCTGAGCCTTGTATCTTATGTCCTGTACGTTATCGGTTTCTTTCCTAACAATGTGTTGACAAAGAGCGGCTCCGGTCAGGCTGGAGCCTTGGTCCTTTTCTTGGCATAAGCGGTTGGGCTTGCGGACCAACGCACTCCGTTCAATACCGCCCTCAATGGGCAAATCCGCCGCGAGCCATGGCCAGGTGATGCATCTGATGGTGGCTGCCCTGGACCATGATCCCGATGAAGCCCAGACCGCGGATGCGGGCGGTCTGGCGCGGGTCCGCCGTCGTCACCGTCAGCAGGACGCCATCGGGCAAAGGTTCCGTGTTGGTGACCCAGCCGTCCACGCCGTTCATTTCGCGGGCGTGGGCCGGGACCATGCGGCGGATGGCGTCCAGCGTCCGTCCCTCGCCGGTCACCGCGAAGCGGGCGCCGCCATCAATCGGCGTCGCGGCGGCCTTGGCGTTCAGCGTGACCTCGTTCATGTCGATCAGGTGCTGGCGCAGCGCCTCGATGTCCACCTTGCTCCAGTCCGTTGCGGGATCGGCGTCCAGGATGCGGACGATTTCCTGGATGGTGCCGAAGGCGTCCTGTCCGGGCATGACCGGCACCGCACCGGCCGGGCCGGAGGACGGCATGGCACCCATCGCGGCGTGGTGAGCCGCGTGGTCCATCGGCATGCCGTTCGGCGGCGTGGCGTGCGGATGGCCGGCGTGTTGGGCATGGGCGGCGGCGGTGAGCAGCGCGGCCGACAGGGCCAGGGCGGCGGCGGTGGAGCGGAACGGCATGGGCGACCTCCAGTCATAGGGGCGCCTGGAAGGTTAGTCCGGCGGGGCCGCGCTGGAAAGGGCCGGCACGCCCATCGCCGCGCAGCCCCTCGCCGTGTTCAGACGTTCCCGCCCAGCGCCTGGAGCAGCGCGATGGCCGCGAGCAGGCGGCTTTGCTGGACGCCCAGCGCGTTCTCCTCGTCGGACAGGGCGGCGGTCTGGGCGGTCAGCACGCTGGTGTAGGGCAGGGTGCCGGCGCGGTACTGGTTCAGGGTCAGCCGCTCCGCCTCCCGCGCCAGACGCACGGCGTCGGCCTGCACCACGGCCTGCTGCGCCAGCACGCGCTGGGCGGCCAGTTGGTCTTCCACCTCCTGGAAGGCCGTCAGAACGGTCTGCCGGTAGATGGCGACGCTCTGGTCGAAGGCGGCGCGGCGCAGCGCGACCTGGGCATCGCGGGTGCCGCCGTCGAAAATGGTCTCGGCGATCTGCGCGCCGAAGGCCCAGAGGGCGGTCGGAGCCTGGAACAGCTTCGGAATGATCGTGGAGGTGCTGCTGAGCGAGCCGGTCAGCAGGATGTCCGGGTAATAGGCGGCCTCCGCCACGCCGATTAGGGCGTTGGTCTGGGCCATCTGCCGTTCCGCCGCCGCGATGTCCGGCCGGCGCTCCAGCAGGGCGGAGGGGATGCCGGGCGGGATCACCGGAATGGCCATCCTCAACGGCATCGCCGGCAGGGCGAATTCGGACGGCGGTTTGCCGATCAGCACGGCGATGGCGTGCTCGAACTGGGCGCGCTGCACATCCAGCGCGATCAGCTGGGATTCGGTGGTGCGAACCTGCGTTTCCGCGGTGAAGACGTCGGCCAGGGTCGCCGTTCCGGCGTTGTGGCGGTTGCGCGCGATTTCCAGCGACTGCCGGAAGGCGGCGATGGAGGCGTCGAGCAGCCGCTTGCGCTCGTCCGCCACGCGCAGCTGCACGTAGGCGGAGGCCAACTGCGCCTGCGCCGACAGGCGCGCCGCCGCCAGATCGGCGGCGCTGGCCTCCACGGCGGCCACGTCGCTCTCCACCGTGCGGCGGATGCGCCCCCACACGTCGGGCGCCCAGCTGGCGTCCAGGCCCGCGTCGTAGAACGTCACGGCGCGGCTGCCGCTGGAACCGCTGCCGCTGCGCGTGGTCGTGGTGGCGCGGCCGGAGCCCACGGGGCCGGAGCGCTGGCCGCCGCCGCTGATCGACAGCAACGGGAAGAGGGAGGCGCGAGACTCCTCCACGAAGGCCTGCGCCTGCCGGTACGCGGCCTCCGACGCCTTCAGGTTCTGGTTGGACACCTCCACCTGCCGCATCAGCCCGTCGAGCACCGGGTCGTTGAAGACCGACCACCAGGCGCCCCGTCCGGCCTCCTGCGGGTTGCCGGGCCGCCAGCCGTCCGCGGGGCGCGGGACGGAGGTGAAGGCGGCCGGTGTGATGCCCGCTGCCGTGCCCGTTTCCTTGTAGGAGGACGGCACCGGGGCGGAGGGGCGCTCGTAGTCGGGGCCGACCGCGCAGGCGGACAGCAGGGACAGCGCGCCGAGGGCGGAGCCGAGCGTGATGCCCACGGAA
>JAEZPL010000550.1 GCA_023413605.1 Pseudomonadota bacterium | reverse complement strand
GTCCCAGATGCTGCGCGACCGGGTGGACCGCTTCCTCGCCACCGTTCGCGCCGCATGACGGGGGCGGGACGGCCGGCGAGGGGGCCGGCAAAAAGGGTGAACCCGCCGGTATGGAATTGTATGCCGCAACCTGTTCACGGCCGGAGCGGCTCTGGTAGATTGGGGCGCATGCGTCCAACCATGCGCCACCGCTCCATTTCCTGCCGCCGCACACGCAACCGCCGCACACGCAATCGCCAATGAACGCAGCCGCGCCTGCCGCCGCACCCGCCGAAGCGGAGCTTGCTGGACTGGAGTTCCTGGAAGGGCTTGCCACGCCGGTGTGGCTCGTTCGTCCCGATGGCGTGGCGATCTGGCTGAACGCGTCCGCCCGCACGGTGCTGGATGCACCGCCGGGTACCCACCCGTCCCTGGTCCGTCTGGCCGACATTGAAGAGTCCGTGGGTGAAACCACGGGGGAAACGCGCCGTGCGCTGGAGGCGGCGACCGCCGGCCGCCGGCTTTCCGCGCGCATCGGCATCCGTTACGCGGGCGCGTCGCCCCTGGCCGTGGAGGCGCAGCTTTCCCCCTCTCCGCGCCCGCCCGGCACGATCCTGGTGGAGGCGCCGGCCGACAGCGGCGCGCGCCTGGAAGTGATGCGGCTGAACGAGCAGCTCGTCGCCCTGTCCTACGCCTACCCCGACATGCGGTTCGAACTGCGGCGCGACGGCACCATCCTGGACTTCGCCGCCGCCAGCCCCGGCGACCTGAACGTCCCGGCGGAGCGGTTCCTGAATCACCGCGTGCAGGACGTGCTGCCCGAACCGGCGGCCGGCATGGTCGGCGCGGCGCTCGGCCGGCTGAACGCGGGGGAACTGGTCACCGGCCTGGACTTCACCCTGCCGGCCCCGCCGAGCGCAAAATCGGGTGCGAGGACGGCTTCCGGCGACAAGTCGTTCGAGGCGCGGCTGGTCGCGCTGATGGACGGCGACCGGATCCTGTGCAGCATCCGCAACGTCACCGAACGGGTGCGGGCGGAGGGCTACGCCCGACGCGCCCACGACCTGCTGTTGGACGCCATCGAGTGCATCACCGAGGGCTTCGTCCTTTACGACGCGCAGGACCGGCTGGTGCTGTGCAATTCCCGTTACCGCGAGCTGTTTTCCGCCAACACCGACCTGATCGCCCCCGGCACGCCGTTCGAGACGGTGCTGCGCGGCGGGGCCGCGCGCGGCGTCTACCGCCTTCCGCCGGGGGAGGAGCTGGAGTCCTGGATCGAGCGGCGCATCGTCCAGCACCGCACCGCCGGCCCGCCGCTGGAGGTGCAGCTCGGCACAGGGCGTTGGATCCGCATCGAGGAATGGCGCACGCAGGAGGGGGGGACCGTCGGCATCCGCGCCGACATCACCGACCTGAAGGTTCGCGAGGCGGAACTGCGGGCCGCCCGCGACGAGGCGGAGCAGGCCAACCGGCGCAAGTCCGACTACGTCCATCACCTGAGTCACGAGCTGCGCACGCCGCTGAACGCCGTGATGGGCTTCGCCCAGATCATCCAGGACGAGTTGATGGGGCCGAGCAGCCCGCGCTATCCGGTGTACGCCGGCCAGATCGCGGCGGCCGGCACCTACATGCTGGAGCTGATCAACAACCTGCTCGACCTTGCGAAGATCGAGGCGGGGCGGATGGACCTGCACGAGGAGGCCTGCAACCTCTCCCTGCTGGTCGACCTGACCTTCGGCATGATGCACCCCCGCGCGGGGGAAGCCGCGGTCGCGCTGGCCATGGACATCCCCGACGACCTGCCGGCGGTGCAGGGTGACGCCTCGCTGATCCGGCAGATGCTGACCAACCTGATCGGCAACGGCATCAAGTTCTGCCGGCCCGGCGCGGGCCGGGTGACCGTCCGCGCGGAGCGGACAACGGACGGCGGCATCCAGGTCAGCGTCACCGACAACGGCATCGGCATGCGGCCGGAGCAGATTCCCATGGCGCTCGACAGCTTCGGGCAGGTGCACGGGCGCCCCCTGACGACCGAACGCGGTTCAGGCCTCGGCCTGCCGCTCACCCGCGCGCTGATCGCGCTCCACGGCGGCGCCTTCCGGATCGAAAGCACGCTCGGCGTGGGCACGACCGTGTACCTCACCTTTCCCGCGTCACGGGTGGACGAGCCGGCCGTGTGACCGGCCGCATCTCGTGCAGCAGCCACACCAGCCCGGTCACGACCAGGATCGCGCCGGCCTGATGGGCGGCGGCGATGGGGATCCACACGACGGTCAGCAGCGTGGCGATGCCCAGGCCGATCTGCACCAGCACCATGGCCGCGGTCAGCAGGGCCACCCGCGTCGCGCGGCCCGGCAGCTCGGCCCGCCACACGCGCCAGGCCAGAGCCAGCACGGACAGGCCGGCCAGCATCGCCAGCGCGCGGTGCGTCAGCTGGATCGCCGCCGTGTTCTCCAGCGGGTTGATCCACCAGGGCGACAGGTTGCCGATCTCCGGCGGGATCACATACCCGTTCATCAGCGGGAAGGTGTTGTAGGCGAGCCCCGCGTCCGTCCCGGCGACGAAGGCGCCCCAGACGATGGTCGCCCCGACCAGCCCCAGCGCCCAGCGCGCGTGCCGGCGCAGGCGCGGCGACTCGGTGGCCCAGCCGGCCAGCGGCAGCGGGTCGAGCACGCCGAGCGCCGTGCGCAGCAGCAGCCCGTAGATCACGATCGCCATGCCGAGGTGCAGCGCCAGCCGGTAATGGCTGACTTCCGGCCGGTCGACCAGCCCGCTCTGCACCATGTACCAGCCGATCACGCCCTGAAGCCCGCCCAGCAGGAACAGCCCGGCCAGCTTCGGCCACAGATCCTTGGGAATGCGGCCCTGAACCCAGAAGCGCAGGAAGGGAATCAGGAAGACGAAGCCGATCAGCTGGCCCCACAGGCGGTGGAACCACTCCCACCAGAAAATGTTCTTGAACGCCTCCAACCCCATGCCGGCGTTGAAGACCCGGTATTCCGGCGTGGCCTTGTACAGGTCGAAGACACGGTTCCATTCCGCCTCCGACAAGGGCGGCAGGATGCCGATCAGCGGCTTCCATTCGACCATCGACAGGCCGGATTCGGTAAGGCGCGTGATGGCGCCGATGACGGCCATGGCAAGCACCATGGCGCAGCAGACCAGCAGCCAATAGCCGATGGGCCGCGTGGAGGCTGGGGCGCGGACGTCGTCCGTGGCGGTGATGGCGGTCAAGGCTGAGCAATCCCGGATGGCGGCCCTGTGGCGGAACGGGCCAAGACTGACGCGTATTCGGCAAATGTGGGGAATGGGGGCGGCTGCGTCAAACGGACACGGGTTACCTCCGGACGCATGGGCGGGGTTTCGGGTGAAGCGTGGCCGGTGTGGTGGTACAAATGTCAGTCTATCCAACAACTTGTCCAACCACATTGTCCAACCATATGGGGGCAGGTGCGGCGATGGCGGATCTTTCCACCGGCTTTGGCCCGGCCACCGGCTTTGGCCTGGCCCTGGGGTTCGGCCTGGCGTTCCCGGATCTGTACGATCACGACGGGTTGGCCCGGCTGGACCGCGCCTTCCTGGATCGACTCGCCGAGTCGGACCAGGCGCTGGCGAACCGCCTGCTCGCCGCCCGTGCCGAACCCGGTTCCCTGGACCGCAAGGCGGAAAGCGACCTGCTGATCGCGCTGGGGCCGCATCTGGAAGACGTCATCGCCGGCCTGTTCGGCATCCGGCCCGCGCTGGAGAGCTTGCGCGCCCGCCACACGGAGCTGGCTCCCCTCTACACCGCCAAGCGCCTGTTCGTGCAGCGCCGCGCCGCCAAGGCGGTGAAGCCCGACGCCATCGCGGCCCTGGACGGCGCCGAACTGGCCGCCCGGCTGGAGGACTGGCTCGGCGGCCCGCTGACGGAGATCGGCTTCGCCCGTCAGGTGCTGGCCTGGATGGAGGACGAGGCCGCGCACGCCGCCCAGCTGGACACCGCCGCCCAATACGCCGCCTGGGCCGTGTTCAGCGACGCCGGACGGCGCGCGCACGGGGCCGGCGTGCTGTTCCAGGTGCCGCACAAGACCGACCCGGAGCACCTCGTCCCCGTCGAGACGGTGGAGCGGCATGGCGTCACCATGATGCGCCTGCCGGAACACGCGCATCACGAACGTCCCCATCACGAACGGCAGGGCTTCCACCTGACCGACCCCGGCACCGACCTGACCGGCGCGCTGGACGAGGCCAATTACTGCATCTGGTGCCACAACCAGGGGAAGGACAGCTGCTCCAGGGGCCTGCGCGACCGCAAGACCGGGGACTTCCAGAAAAGCGCCTTCGGCGTCACGCTGAACGGCTGCCCGCTGGAGGAAAAAATCTCGGAAATGCACGTCCTGAAGGCGGACGGCGTGCCGATTGGGGCGCTGGCCATGGTGGTGGTGGACAACCCCATGTGCGCCGGCACCGGCCACCGCATCTGCAACGACTGCATGAAGGCGTGCATCTACCAGAAGCAGGAACCCGTCGACATCCCGCAGTCGGAAACCCGCACGCTGAAGGACGTGCTGGAATTGCCCTGGGGGTTCGAGATCTACAGCCTGCTGACGCGCTGGAACCCGCTGGACCTCCGCCGCCCGCTGATGCGGCCGGACAGCGGCTACAAGGTGCTGGTGGTCGGGCTGGGGCCGGCGGGCTTCACGCTGGCGCACCACCTGATGAACGATGGCCACACGGTGGTCGGCATCGACGGGCTGAAGATCGAACCGCTGCCCGCCGATCTGTCCGGTGTGCTGCCCAGCGGCACGCGGGTGCCCTTCCGCCCGATCCGCGACGTGCACGACCTGTTCGACCGGCTGGACGAGCGCGTGATGGCCGGCTTCGGCGGCGTGGCCGAGTACGGCATCACCGTTCGCTGGAACAAGAACTTCCTGAAGGTCATCCGGCTGCTGCTGGAACGCCGGTCGCGCATGGCGATCTTCGGCGGCGTGCGTTTCGGCGGCACGCTGACCATCGACGACGCGCTGGATCTCGGCTTCGACCACATTGCGCTGTGCATGGGGGCGGGCAAGCCGACCGTCATCCCGATGGCGAACGGGCTGGCGCGCGGGGTGCGGCAGGCGTCGGACTTCCTGATGGCCCTGCAACTGACCGGGGCGGCCAAGGCGGACAGCATCGCGAACCTCCAGGTCCGGCTGCCCATCGTCGTCATCGGCGGCGGCCTGACCGCCATCGACACGGCGACGGAGGCGCTGGCCTACTACCCCGTCCAGGTCGAGAAATTTCTGTCCCGCTACGAGATCCTGGCCGCGGAGAAGGGGGAGGCCGCCGCCCGCGCCCGCTGGACCCCGGTGGAGGCGGAACTGGCCGACGAATTCCTCGCCCACGCCCGCGCGATCCGCGCCGAGCGCGCCGCGGCGACCGCCGAGGGGCGGGAGCCGCGCATCCTCGCGCTGCTGCAAGGCTGGGGCGGCTCCACCATCGCCTACCGCCGCCGCCTGATCGACAGCCCCAGCTACACCCTGAACCACGAGGAGGTGGCGCACGGATTGGCCGAGGGCAACCGCTTCCTGGAATGCGCCACCCCGCGCGGCGTGGAGATCGACGAAACCGGGGCGGCGCAGGCCCTCCACCTTGCGCTCAACCCGGTCGGGCCGGACGGCGTGGTGGCGCCCGCCGCCGTGGACGCGCGCATCCCCGCCCGCACCATCCTGGTCGCCGCCGGCACGCAGCCCAACACCGTGCTCGCCCGCGAGGAGCCGGACTGGATCGAACTGGACGGCCGCACCTTCCGCGCCATCGACGAGGAGGGCAACCCGGTCAAGCCCGAACGGCTGTGCAAGCCGGCGGAGGCGCGGGTGTTGATGGCCAGGGCGTCGGACGGCCGCTTCCTCAGCTTCTTCGGCGACCTGCATCCGTCCTTTTCCGGCAACGTGGTGAAGGCGATGGGCGGGGCGAAGCAGGGCTATCCGGTGGTCAGCCGCGTGCTCGGCAAGCGCGCGCCCTCCGCCGTTCCGGCCGCGGATCTGGTCCGCCGCCTCAACGCCGACCTGCGCCCGACCGTGCACGACGTCGCGCGCCTGACCCCGCCCATCGTGGAGGTGGTCGTGAAAGCCCCGGCCGCCGCGCGCCGTTTCGAACCCGGACAGTTCTACCGCCTGCAAAATTTCGAAACGCTGTCGCAACGGGTGGCCCACGCACAGGGTGGGAGCACGACCCTGGCGATGGAAGGCCTCGCCCTCACCGGCGCCTGGGTGGACAAGCGGCAAGGGCTGCTGTCGATGATCGTGCTGGAGATGGGCGGCTCGTCCGACCTCTGCGCGTGCCTGAAGCCCGGCGACCCGGTGATCGTCATGGGGCCGACCGGCACGCCGACCGAGATTCCGGAGGGCGAGACGGTGTGCCTCGTTGGCGGCGGGCTGGGCAACGCGGTGCTGTTCTCCATCGGGCAGGCCTGCCGGGCGCGCGGCAGCAGGGTCGTCTATTTCGCCGGCTACAAGCGGATCGAGGATCGTTACAAGGTCGATCAGATCGAGGCCGCCGCCGACCGCGTGGTCTGGTGCTGCGACGAGGCGCCGGGCTTCACGCCGTCCCGCCCCGGCGACAAGGCCATCGTCGCCAACATCGTGGAGGCCATGCGCGCCTATGCGGCCGGAGAACTGGGGCCGGTGGACATCCCGCTGTCCGATGTGGACCGCATCGTCGCCATTGGCTCCGACCGCATGATGGCGGCGGTGGGGGCGGCGCGGCACGGCGTGCTGAAGCCGCACCTGAAGCCGGGCCATGTCGGCATCGGCTCCATCAACTCCCCCATGCAATGCATGATGAAGGAGATCTGCGCCCAGTGCCTGCAACGGCACACCGATCCGGCGACGGGGGAGGAGACCGTCGTCTTCTCCTGCTTCAACCAGGACCAGACCCTCGACCGCGTGGACTTCGCCAACCTGAACCAGCGCCTGCAACAGAACGCGGTGCAGGAAAAGCTGACCGCGCAGTGGATCGACCATTGCCTGCGGCAGATGGGGGCGCGGCGAACATGAACCCTTCTCCCGCCCCGGGGCGGGAGAAGGGTATCTCATTGCCTCATTGCCAGCGGCCTCATTGCCAGCGGCCTCACTGCCAGCGGAATTCCGCGGCGATGAAGCGCGCCTCGCCGGGCGTGATCAGCGTCTGCGTCGCCAGCTTCACGGAATGCAGCCTGCCGTCCAGGTTGGCCTGCCAGAAGTCCAGGAAACGGCGCAGCACGGGATAGTCCGGCGCCAGGTCCAGGTCCTGCCACAGGAAGCTCTGCAACAGGCGGGGATGGTCCGGCATGTGGTACAGGATCTCCGCCGTGGTCAGGCGGTAATCGCGAAGCTGAAGACCCAGGTTGGCCATGCGCTGCCTCCGTATCTGGTGGCGGAATGGGGTGGGGGCGTCCTCTTGCGGTTCTCAGTCGGTGACTCCTTCGCGAAATTCTGCCTCTTCCGAACGCAACGGGCAACATGATTTTTTGTTCCATATCAATGGCTTAGCAGCAAGGCGGCGGGAGTGCTGCCAGCATTTGAACCAATTGTCCTCACGACCCTCTTGAATCGAAACGAGACCTCGATTAGCTGTCTGGCACTCGCCGGGGGAGAGTGCTAACAACCGACCCTGGGCCATTCCATTCACCAATAAGCCTTTTGAGGAGGCATCCCCATGAAGTTCCGTCCGCTGCACGACCGCGTCGTCGTCAAGCGTCTGGAGTCCGACACCAAGACCAAGGGCGGGATCATCATCCCCGACACCGCGAAGGAAAAGCCCCAGGAGGGCCAGGTGAT
>JAEZPL010000547.1 GCA_023413605.1 Pseudomonadota bacterium | reverse complement strand
GCATCGCCGATTCCTTCAGCGACAGCCGCGTCGCCGGCTTCGCGAAATAGACCCGAGCCGCGGCATCCACCCCATAGGCGCCGAAGCCGAAATAGGCGCGGTTCAGGTAGAGGTAGAGAACGTTCTTCTTGCCGAGCTTTTCCTCGAAGTCGTTGGCGCTGATCAGCTCGTACGCCTTGCGGGACCAGCGGTCGTAGTCGTTGAGGAAGATGATCTTCATCGTCTGCTGGGTCAGCGTGCTGCCGCCCTGGCTGAAGCGCCCGGACGTCACCGCCACGGCCAGCGCGCGGGCCAGCCCCTGATAATCGATCCCGTCATGCTCCAGGAAGCGCCGGTCCTCCTTGGCGATCAGCGCCTGGATCAGAGGCTTCGGCAGCTTTTCCAGCGGCAGCGTGTCGCCGTAGGTCTCCCCCACCGAGCCGATGAAGCGCCCCTGGCGGTCGAGGAACCGCACCCCGTGCCCGCGGTTGTGGGCCAACACGTCGTTCACGGTGCGGAACTGCTCCCCGAACAGGTCCAGCGCCTGAGCGGGTGCCAAGGCCGGGGCGGCTGTCAGGAGGGGAAGCACCAGCGTCAGGGACAGGGCGACGCGGCGGAAAAGGGATGGCCGGGGCATATGCCGTTCGTGATGCGCAGGACGCGCAACAGGTCGGCTCGCGGTGCCGGTTCCACAACCGCATACCCCTTAATTTCAAACGCCCCGGCCTGCCGAAGCATGCCCGCGCCGATGTTTCCGATGCCTGGGTCCTGCCTGCGGGGGTTCCTGCCAGCCGGCCCGCTGTCACATTTCACCTTGAAACCGCGCAGCCACACCATAACTGCCTGATAAATAAAGAGAATATTCGCGCCTATTCATGTGAACAGCTGTTCAGGCAAGGGGTCGATGCTGCACAGAACCAGCGAACCTTTCAGCGACGCGCCGACGACCCGGCCACCCAGCCTGCAGGAGGCGCACCGGTCCATCCGCATTCCGCCGGCCGGCAGCGCGCTCAGGCGCCTGTTCGCCTTTGTGGGACCCGGCTATCTGGTCGCCGTCGGCTACATGGATCCGGGCAACTGGGCCACGTCGCTGGCCGGCGGGTCCGCCTCCGGTTACACGCTGCTGTCGGTGGCGCTGTTGTCCTCGTTGATGGCGATGCTGCTGCAATCGCTGTGCACGCGGGTGGGCATCGCCACGAGCCGCGACTTGGCGCAGCTGTGCCGCGAGCGGTTTCCCCGCCCCGTCGCCTGGGTCCTGTGGCTGCTGGCGGAGGTGGCAATCTGCGCCACCGATCTGGCGGAGCTGATCGGCACGGCCATTGCGCTGAAGCTGCTGTTCGGCATTCCGCTGCTGGCCGGCGTGGTGCTGACGGCGCTGGACGCGCTGCTGGTGCTGTGGCTCCAGCACCGGGGCATGCGCTGGCTGGAGGCCTTCATCGTCGCGATGATCGCCATCATCGCCGGCTGCTTCGCCATCCAGATCGTGCTGGCCCAGCCGGAATGGAGCGCGGTGCTGAGCGGTTACCTGCCTTCCTCCTCCATCGTCACCGATTCCACGCAGCTGTACCTCGCCATCGGCATCCTCGGCGCGACCGTCATGCCGCACAATCTGTACCTGCACACGGCGACGGTGCAGTCCCGCGCCGTCGGGGCGAACCTGGAGGAAAAGCGGGAGGCGATCCGGTACTCCACCATCGATTCCACGGTTGCCCTGTCGCTGGCCCTGCTGATCAACTCCGCCATCCTGATCCTGGCCGCCGCCACCTTCCACACCGCCGGGCACACCGAGGTGGCGGAGATCGAGGACGCCTACCAGCTGTTGATCCCCGTGGCCGGGGCCGGCCTCGCCGCGACGCTGTTCGCGGTGGCGCTGCTGGCCTGCGGGCTGACCGCGACGATCACCGCCACCCTGGCGGGGCAGGTGGTGATGGAAGGCTTCCTGCAATTCCGCCTGCCGCCGGTGCTGCGCCGGCTGCTGACACGCCTGATCGCCATCGTCCCGGCCGTCATCGTGACGTGGCAGTATGGCGAGAGCGGGACGGCGCATCTGCTGATCCTGTCGCAGGTCGTGCTGTCGCTCCAGTTGCCCTTCGCCGTCATTCCGCTGATGCTGTTCGCGACCGACCGGGGCCGCTTGGGCGTGCTGGCCGCGCCGCGCTGGCAGGCGGTGCTGGGCTGGGCGGCGTCGCTGCTGATCGTCGGGCTGAACGCCAAGCTGTTGTTCGACGTGATCGCGGGGTGAGGAGCCTGTCGCGGCCGGACAACAAAAAAGCCCGCCGTACTCCGGCGGGCTTTTTTTTGAGACGCGTGTGCCGAGTCGCTCCGAAGGATCACCTCGGCGCGAGCACCATCACCATCTGACGGCCTTCGAGCTTCGGCATCTGCTCGACCTTCGCCAGTTCATCCAGCTCGTCGCGCACGCGGACCAGCACGTTCATGCCAAGATCCTGGTGCGCCATCTCGCGCCCGCGGAAGCGCATGGTCACCTTGACCTTGTCGCCTTCCTCAAGGAAGCGGCGGGCCGAGCGCA
>JAEZPL010000516.1 GCA_023413605.1 Pseudomonadota bacterium | reverse complement strand
GCGGCATCGGCCGCGACGCCCGCGAGCTGCTCCGCAAGGTGAAGGCCGCCCAGTACGTCGCCTCGCACCCGGGCGAGGTCTGCCCGGCCAAGTGGGAAGAGGGTGAGAAGACCCTGGCCCCGTCGCTGGACCTCGTCGGCAAGATCTAAGGATCGAGCCGGGGTTCAAGCTGGGGTTTAGGCCGACCATGGCCGACCACACCATGTGAACCGTGGCGTTTGCCGGGCCTGGAGCGATCCAGGCCCGGCCTGCGGACGGTTCGTGCCGCAAAGACCGCTTCGGGAGCCGTCGCCGTGTTGGATAACAATGTCAAGGGCCAGCTGAAGGCCTATTTCGAGAGAATCTCGCAGCCCGTCGAACTGGTGGCATCCCTGGACGATGGAGCCAAGTCGCAGGAACTGCTCAGCCTGCTTGAGGACGTCGCGTCCCTGACCGACAAGATCACGGTGGTTCGGCGCGACGACGACGCGCGCAAGCCGTCCTTCGCGATCAACCGCGCCGGCACCGACATCGGCGTGCGGTTCGCGGGCCTGCCCATGGGGCACGAATTCAATTCGCTCATCCTCGCGCTGCTGCAGGTCGGCGGGCATCCGTCCAAGGAGTCGCCGGACGTCATCGAGCAGATCCAGGCGCTTGAGGGCGAGTATCACTTCGAGACCTATTTCTCGCTCTCCTGCCAGAACTGCCCCGACGTGGTGCAGGCCCTGAACCTGATGAGCGTGCTGAACCCGCGGATCAAGCATGTCGCCATCGACGGCGCGCTGTTCCAGGCGGAGGTCGAGGCGCGCAAGATCATGGCCGTGCCGTCCATCTTCCTGAACGGCGAGCCGTTCGGCCAGGGCCGCATGGGGCTGGAGCAGATCCTCGCCAAGATCGACACCGGCGCGGTGGCCCGCGAGGCGGAGAAGATCAAGGCCAAGGAGGCGTTCGACGTCCTGGTCATCGGCGGCGGCCCGGCCGGCGCCGCGGCGGCGATCTACGCGGCCCGCAAGGGCATCCGCACCGGCGTGGCGGCGGAGCGTTTCGGCGGCCAGGTGCTGGACACCATGGCCATCGAGAATTTCATCTCCGTCTCCCACACCGAAGGGCCGAAGCTGGCCGCTGCGCTGGAGCAGCACGTCAAGGACTATGACGTCGACATCATGAACCTCCAGCGCGCGGAGCAGCTGATCCCCGCGTCGGCGCCCGGCGGCCTGACCGAGGTCCGGCTGGCCAGCGGCGCGTCGCTGAAGGCGAAGACGGTCATCCTGGCCACCGGCGCCCGCTGGCGCCAGATGAACGTGCCGGGCGAGGACGAATACCGCAACAAGGGCGTGGCCTACTGCCCGCACTGCGACGGCCCGCTGTTCAAGGGCAAGCGCGTCGCGGTGATCGGCGGCGGCAACTCCGGCGTCGAGGCGGCCATCGATCTGGCGGGCATCGTCGCCCATGTGACGCTGATCGAGTTCGACAGCAAGCTCCGCGCCGACGAGGTGCTCCAGCGCAAGCTGCGCAGCCTGCCGAACGTCACCGTGATCACCAACGGCCAGACGACCGAGGTGCACGGCGACGGCACCAAGGTCACCGGCCTGTCCTATAAGGACCGCGTCGGCGGCGAGACGCATCACGTCGAGCTGGAAGGCATCTTCGTCCAGATCGGCCTCGTCCCCAACACCGAGTGGCTGAAGGGCTCCATCGCCCTGAGCCCGCGCGGCGAGATCGAGGTGGATGCTCGCGGCCAGACCTCCATCCCCGGCGTCTTCGCCGCGGGCGACGCGACCACGGTGCCGTACAAGCAGATCGTGATCGCGATGGGCGAAGGCTCCAAGGCCGCCCTGTCGGCCTTCGACTTCCTGATCCGCATGGTTCCGGAAGAGGCCGCCGCCGCGGCGTAAGGGCTGCGGTTCGATGGACGCCTACGAAGAAGGACGCCTACGAAAAAGCCCTCCTCCCCGGTCGGGGAGGAGGGCTTTTTTTGCGCCGGCTTGAGTGGGGGCTTGCCCCGCGCCTCAGCTTCCGCCGTCGATGGTCCGGGTGGCGGTGACGCCCTCCGGGCGGCCGACCAGGACGGTCAGCAGGCGGCTGGAGTCGAGCAGGCGCCGGGCGACGCGCTTCACGTCCTCCTGCGTCACGGCGTTGATCAGGTCGTTGCGCTTGTCGAGATAGTCAATGCCCAGCCGGTCGCGGCGGACCTGCAGCAGGATGCGCGCGATGGCCTGGGTGCTGCTGAACTGCAGGGGGAAGGAACCGGTCAGGTAGGTCTTGGCGTCGGCCAGTTCCTGTTCCGTGAGGCCGTGGTCGGCCATGCGCTGCCATTCCTGGCGCATGATGTCCAGCGCCTGCCCGGCCTTGGCATTCACGGTGTTGCCGCCGGCCATCGCCAGCGCCGAATGATCCAGCGAGATCAGGTAGCTGTAGACGCCGTAGCTGAGGCCGCGCTTCTCGCGCACCTCCTCCATCAGCCGGGACCCGAATCCGCCGCCTAGCACGTAGTTCATCAGGGACGCGGCGTACCAGTCCGGGTCGTCGCGCTTGATGCCGGGCTGGCCCATCAGCATGACGGTCTGCGCCGTCGGGCGGACGGCGACCAGGGTCTCGCCCTGGCCCTGCGGCTCCACGTTGGGAACCTCGGGCACGGCGGCCTTGGCGGGCAGAGCGCCGAAGATGCGGTCGAGCGCGCGGCCGAGTTCATCCGGCGTGATGTCCCCGGCAGCGGTGACCAGCAACCGGTCGCGGCCGAACTGCGTCTTCACGAAATTGCGCAGGTCGTCCGGCCCGATGGTCGGCAGGGATTCCAACGTGCCGCGGATCTCGTCGCCGTAGGGATGGTTGGGGTAGGCGGTGGCGTAGAACAGGCGGCGCGCGACGTAGTTCGGGTCGGACTGGTCGCGGCGCAGGCTGGACAGCACGGCGGCGCGCATGCGGTCCACCGCTTCCTGGTCGAAGCGCGGCTCGTTCAGGGCGAGGCGGGCCAGCTCGAACGCCTCGTCGCGGCGGTCGCTCAGCGTCCGGACGCTGCCGGAGAAAGCGTCGCGCCCGGCGTCGAAGCCCAG
>JAEZPL010000484.1 GCA_023413605.1 Pseudomonadota bacterium | reverse complement strand
GTTCCCGCCTCGGACTCGTCGTCGACGAGGTGCTGGGCCAGCAGCAGGTCGTCATCAAGAGCCTGGAAGCCAATTTCCGCCGCCTCGACGGCGTGGCCGCGGCGACCATCCTGGGCGACGGCCGTGTCGCCCTGATCCTGGACGCCGCCGGCCTGCGCGAGATGAGCCGGCATCATGAATCCGGACCCTATCAATCCGGGTCAGCGCGCTCGCCCGCCATGGCGATGGCCGCGCTGCCCGCTCCCGCACTCGAACCGATCTGAGGCCAAGCGATGAGCACGTCCACCGCGCTGACCACCGTCGGAGGCATCCGCACCGACGTCACGTCGGTCAACGGCTCCGAGGAGCAGTACGTCACCTTCACCGTCGGCGCCGAGGAATACGGGGTCAACATCCTGTCGGTGCGCGAAATCCGCGGCTGGACGCCGGAAAGCCGGCTGCCGAACCTGCCGGACTACGTGCGCGGTGTGATCAACCTGCGCGGGATCATCATCCCCATCTTCGACCTGCGCGCCCGGTTCGGCGGCGGCGCCACCCAGGTCACCAAGCGGCACGTCGTGGTGGTGATCCAGGTGGGCGACCGCACGCGCGGCATCCTGGTGGACGCCATCTCCGACATCCTGGCCATCGGCCACGACAGCATCAAGCCGCCGCCCGACGTGGACAGCGGCATGATCGACGCGGAATACCTCAGCGGCCTCTACACCGCCGAAAGCCGCATGGTCACGCTGCTGAACGTGGAAAAGCTCTTCTCGGTCGAGGCGGGGGAGGCGGATGCCGCCGCCCGGGCGCCGCTGGCGCTGGAAAAGGCGTCCTGATCCGGGCGGATCGGGCCGGGGAAATTTTGGGAAAGCGGTCACGGGAAGGTCTGGCGCCGGAAGCACGCGCGCTCGTCAAGGCAGCGGCGAATTCGATGTTTCCGAAATTCCTTAATTTGTTTACGGATAATGCCGGCCGGAAAGCGGCAACCTGAGGAGGTGTTCATGGCGAAGGAGGCCGGACCGTCCATGTCGACGTCGTTCGTATCGAACATGGGAATTTCGAAGCGGCTGTGGCTCGCCTTCGGTCTTCTTCTGGTCCTGCTGGTCGCGCAGCTCGGCGCCGGCCTGCTCAGCATCCGCAGCCTGAACGGCAGCGTCGATTCGGTGCTCGCCTCGTCCGACTTGGCGAGCTTCGCCAAGGATCTGTCGGCGCGCCTCGCCAACCAGCGCATCCAGGGCCGTGACTACCTGTTCACCGGCGACGTCAAGGCGCTGGAACGCCAGCGCACGCTGCGGGGCGAGTTCGACAAGGCGATGGCCGAGCATCAGGCCACCATCAAGGCGTCCCGGCACGCCGCGAAGTTCGAGGAACTCGCCCGCCTCCACGCCGAATACCACACCCAGTTCGAAACCATCCGGACCTACCGCGAGCGGTACGACGCCGCGATCCGCCAGCGCATGGACCCGCTGGGCGCCAGGATCACCGACACGCTGGAAAAGATCGTCGAAAGCACCGAGACGTCCGGCAGCAAGGACGTGGTTCTCGTCGCGGAGGAAATGGAGAAGCACTGGGTTCTGACCCTCCTCTACGCCAACCGCGTCATCGGGATGCGCGACACGGCGGCTCCGCCGCTGCTGGAGAAGAACCTCGCCGAGATGCTGGCGCATGTCCGCGAGGCGCAGGCCCTGATCACCGACGCGCGGCTGCTGCCGCTGCTGCGCGAGGTGGAGACTCACGCGCCCGACTACCGCACCGCCTTCAACGACGCCATCGCCGCCGACAAGGACATCGACCGCCTGCGCGCCGACGTGGTGGCCAAGGTGGTGACGAAGCTGAACGAGACTCTGGAAGCCGTCGTCACCGCCGTCCATACGGAGCAGGGCACCATCGCGAAGCAGGCTGAGGCGGAGGTTTCCAACAGCCTTCTCCTGTCGCTGATCCTCGGCGCCCTGTCGCTGCTGCTGGGCGTGCTGGCGGCGCGCGTCATCGCCCGATCCATCACCGGCCCGGTCAACGGCATCCGCAAGGTCATGACCGACCTGACCGACGGGCACCTGAACGTCGCCGTCCCCCACACCGACGGGCGGGACGAGCTGGGCGAGATGGCCCGCGCCGTCGACGCCTTCAAGGACGACGCCGTGTCCGCCGTGCGCTCGCGCATCGCGCTCGACCGCGTGTCGGCCAGCATCATGATGGTGGACACCGACGGCGTGGTCACCTACGCCAACGCCTCCATCCAGGAGATGTTCAGGATCGCCGAGGCCGACGTGAGAAAGGCCCTGCCCCAGTTCGACGCGAAGGGGCTGGTCGGCATGGCCTTCGACGCCTTCCTCAAGGACTCCCATAAGGACGCCTCCTACCATCAGCGCATCCTGGCCCACCTGACGGCCCCCCACACGGACACGGTCAAGGCCGGCCGCCGCACCTTCCAGATCGTCGCCAACCCCGTCGTCGGTCGTCACGGCGAACGGCTGGGCACGGTGGTCGAATGGCGCGACCTGACCGACGAGCTGTCCATCGAGGCGGAAATCGCCGACATGGTCGGCAACGCGGTGCGCGGCGACTTCTCCCAGCG
>JAEZPL010000354.1 GCA_023413605.1 Pseudomonadota bacterium | reverse complement strand
GTCCCACTTGCGCTCCAGGCTGATGTTCTCGACCTTCGGCGTATGAACGGTGCGGCGGGCGTTGGTGCTCACCTCCATCTCCACGTTCATGTCCTGCGACAGGGAATCGCACAGGATCATGCCCGTGAAGTCCTTGGCCTTGGTCTTGACCTTGCATTCTCCCTGGATCTTCGGGATTTCGAGAATGACCAAGGACATGGGTGTTTACTCCGGATGTATCGACGATGCGTTCAGGAGGATCAGGCTTCGGGTTCCGGCAGTTCCGCCACGAGGCGGATCGAGGCCGACAGCTCTTCCAGCTGGAAGTGCGGACGCAGGAACACGTTGGCGCGGTAGACGCCGGGGCGGCCCGGAACGTCGTAAATATCGATGCGGGCTTCGCGCAGCGGATAGCGGGCCTTCATCGCCTGCGACGCGTCGTCGTCGAGCAGGATGTAGTTGGCGATCCAGGTGTTCAGGTAATTCTCGATGTTGCCGCGCGTCAGGAACGAGCCGATCTTGTCGCGGAGCATCACCTTGAGGTAATGCGCGAAGCGCGACGACACGAGCATGTAGGGCAGCATCGCCGAAATGCGCGCGTTCGCGTTGGCCTCATGCGTGTTGTAGACCTTCGGCTTGTTGGCCGTCTGGCCGCCGAAGAAGGCCGCGTAGTCGGTGTTCTTGCAATGCACCAGCGCGATGAAGCCGAGGTCGTTCAGCTCCTTCTCGCGGCGGTCGGTGATGGCGATTTCCGTCGGGCATTTCAGCGCGATGTCGCCTTCGTCCGTCTTGAAGGTGTGGCTCGGCAGACCTTCGACCTTGCCGCCGCCCTCGACGCCACGGATGGCCGCGGTCCAGCCGTACTTGGCGAAGCTGTCGGTGATGCGGGCGCCCAGCGCCCAGGCGGCGTTGCCCCACAGATACTTGGAATGATCGCGGCCGTCCGTGTCCTCGACGAAGTTCATGCCTTCCACGGGCACGGTGTTCGGACCGTAGGGCAGGCGCATCAGCGTGTGCGGCATGACCAGGGCGACGTAGCGCGAGTCCTCCGACGCGCGGAACGACCGCCACTTCACCATCTCAGCCGTTTCGAAGATCTTGGACAGGTCGCGCGGACCGGCCAGCTCGGAGAAGCTCTCCATGTCGAACAGGGCCGGGGCCGCGGCGGCGATGAAGGGCGCGTGCGCTGCGGCGGCGACGTTCGACACCTTCTCCAGCAGGGCGATGTCCTGCGGGTGGCGGCCGAATTCGTAGTCGCCGATCAGGATGCTGTAGGGCGTGCCGCCCAGCGTGCCGTATTCGGCCTCGTAGACCATCTTGAACAGGGCGCTCTGGTCGAATTCGACCGCGCTGTCCAGGTCCTTCTGCAGGTCCTTGCGGGAGACGTTCAGGACGCGCACCTTCAGCGTCGTCGAGGTCTCCGTGTTCATGACGAGGTAGTGCAGGCCGCGCCACGTCGCTTCCAGCTTCTGGAAGTCGGGGTGGTGCATGACCTCGTTCAGCTGGACGCTGATCAGCTCGTCGATCTGGGCGATGCGCTGGTTGATCGCCTCGACCACGTCGATGGCGGAGGCGTCGCCGGTTTCGGCAAGGACCTGATCGACGAATTCGGTCAGAAGGTCGCGGGCGTAGGGCCGCTGGCCCTCCTCGCGCGCCATCTTGCCCTTGACCATCATGCGGTCGAGCAGGGACAGATTGGCGGCGCTCTCAACGGACGTTTCCGTGCTCACCTGTTCGCTCCGTGAATGCGGTTCTGGTTGGGCGTGGGGTTACGCCGGTTCGCCGGCGGGCTCGCCCGCCGCATCGCCCGCTGCCGGGCCCAGGAGCTTCTTCAGCTCGTCCTGCTGCTCGGTGTTGGTGATGATGTCGTTGAGCAGGCCGTTCAACTCGTCGTTGCCGTCCAGCTTGGCCAGGAGGTCGGACAGCTTCTGCCGCGCCTCGAACAGGCGGGACAGGGTCGGCACCTGCTTCAGCACTTCGACCGGCTGGAAGTCGTCGATGTGGCGCGGGTTCAGCAGGATGTTCAGCTTGCCGCCGTCCTCCTGCAGCTTGTTGTCGACCTGGAAGGCGAGGCGCGGGGCCGTGGCGGCCATCACGTCGTTGAAGTTGTCGCGGTCGATCTCGACGAACTTGCGCTCCTTCAGCTTGGGAAGGGGCTTTTCCGGCTTGCCGCTGAGATCGGCGAGGACGCCGACCAGGAACGGCAGTTCCTTCATCTCGATGGCGCCGCCGGTGTGGACTTCGTAGGTGAGCTTGACGCGCGGCGGACGGACGCGCTCCAGCTTCTTCTGAGTGCTCTCGCTCATGATCTGACCACCTCACATGGTTGTGCGCGTCGCGCGCCGTCTGGAAGGCTTCGCCATCATTCGAACGGCACCCTTGCGGAGGCCAGCCGAGATGGACCCCAAATGGACGACATCGCCGGGGAACACCTCCGTTTCGGAGGGATTGTTGAGACCCCAAAGCGTTTGCCGTGTGCAATCCTGCCGGTTCAATCCCGCAGGTGTTGCAAAAGGAAGTTGCGGGCCTCCAGCAGTTGCCCCATCCGCTCGGCGCTGGACAGCAGGCCGGTGTCGGGGTGGAAGATCGGCGCCAGCGTGCGGAAGCGGCTGTTCACCGTCTGCGGGTCCAGGCCCCATTCGTGGGTGAAGCCCAGCACGTAGGTGGCTTGCCAGGGCTTGCGGATCGGCTGGCGCAGCGGCCGGAAGGCCAGCGTTTCCAGCGCAGCGGTCAGCTGTTCCAGCCGCAGACGGCAGCGGCTCATCTCCGATTCCACGGCGTTCAGTTCGCCCGCGGTGATCAGGCGCGCGCCGTCGCTGGTGCCGACGGTGGCGGCGACCCAGGCGGCCTTGCGCACCGTCGATGCGTCCAAGGGCGTTTCGAAGCGGACGCGCAGCTTCGGCACGACGCGCACGCGGCGGGTACGTCCGTTCTTCAGCGTCACGGTCCGGTGGGAGACGTCGACCGGTTCCGGGCTGCCGGGGTCGGGGAGGGGCGCCAGCGCCTCCGGTCCGGTGACCGTCAGGCAGGCTCGGATGAGGGCAGGCACGGTCATGCCCCGCGCCGCCGCGGCGGATTCCACGGCGGACAGAAGGGCATGTTGGCAGGGCGCGGTGATGGTGGGCAAAGGGCCTCCGCTGGGCACGGCGAAATCGCCCCGCACCGTGGGCGATGCGAATGCCCGGCGGAACCGATTGTTGGTCCACATTCGAAAAACTGTGTCCGTTGCGGAGTGAAGGCTCAGCCGCCCTTCGCCCGCGCTGCATGCAGGGCGTCGCGAATGGCCGTTTCCAGGGCGGCGATCCGCCGCCGGTCCTGCCGCTCGCGGCGGTCGGCATCCAGCACGGCGCCGCGCAGCCGGTCCACCTCCTCCACCAGCGACGGATCGACGGAGCCGCGGTCGGTGTAGAACAACCCGACCTGGATGACTTCCAGCAGGGAGGTTCCGGCCGGAAGAAGTCGCTCCAGCGCGGACAGGGCCGCCAGCCGTTCGCCGGGGGAATCGCTGTTCAGCCGCGACAGAACGGCGCGCAGGCGAGCATCCTGGTTCGGGGTGCGGCTCATGCGGCGGACCCGGCCGCAGACCGGCGCTTCTGGAACAGGCAGAGGTAGCCGTGGACGGGGGCCGACGCCTCCGTACGCAGGATCACGTTGGCGACGCCGCGGGCGCGGAACAGCCCCTGCGCGCACGCCCGCACATGATCGAGCCCGTGGGCGTAGCGCCCGCTGGGCGTCAGGCGGAAGCCGGGATCCGGCTGGCGTTCCACCGTGAAGGCCAGCAGGCCGCCATCGGACAGGGCACGGGTCGCCGCCTGGAAGACGCCGCGCAGATCGCCGACGTAACAGAGCACGTCGGCGCTGACGATGGCCTCGAACCGCTCCGTGGTGGTGTTGAGGAAGCGCGCCAACTCGTCCTGGACCAGCGCGTCGTAGACGCCGCGCTCCCCGGCCTTGGCGAGCATGCGGGCCGACAGGTCGACGCCGACGAGCCGCTCCGCCACGGGGCGCAGCAGCGGGCCGCACAGGCCGGTGCCGCAACCGGCGTCGAGAATGCGCGCCTCCGTCCCGGCGGGCAGCGCTTCCGCCACGATTCCGGCGACCATCTCGTGCGCGCGATAGCCGAGGTGGCCGACGAGATGATCGTCGAAGCGGTCGGCGTAGGAATCGAACACCTGCGAGACGTAGCGCTCCGGCGCCTTGGCGGAGGTGGTGCCGTCCATCGCGTCCACCAGATGGGCCAGCACCACGTCGTCGGGATCGGCGGCCAGAACGCGCCGGTACACCGCCACGGCCTCCTCCCGCTCGCCGGCCTCGGCCAGCAGGGAAGCCGCGGCCATCAGCGTGTCCTTGTCGGCGTCGAGCGTGGCGAGGCGGCGGCTGGCCCGCACCGCGTCCGCTACATGGCCGGTCGCGCGCAGGGCCTGGGCGTGGACGGCCAACGCCTCCGCCGACGCCGGATCGAGGGACAGGGCGCGCCGGCCGGCGGGCAGGGCCTCGACCTGGGCGCCGGCCTGGAGCAGGGCGAGCGCGAGCAGGGCATGGGTGGGGCCGTGGTCGGGCCGCAGCTCCGTTGCTCGCTCCGCGGCCAGGGCGGCATCGCGGTGGCGGTTCTGGGCGATCAACAGGCGGGCGAGGTTGGCGTGCGCCTCCGGATAGTCGGGATGGCGCCCGATGGCCGCGGCGCAGGCGAGCAGCGCCTCGTCCAGCCGGCCGAGCCCGCGCAGGGCGACGGCGAGGTTGTTGTAGGGCGTCGGCCAGTCCGGGCGGGCGGCGATCACCGTGCCGAACGCGTCGGCGGCGTCGGCGAAGCGCCCCGCGGCCAGCAGCGCCGATGCCTGCCGGAACAGCGCCTCCATATCCGCCTCTGCGGCCACGGTCATCCGTTTCCTCCCGTGGGGTGTCGGGGGACGGATTAGCGCAAGGTGCGGCGGGGCGGCAAAATCAGTTCAAACCAACTTGGCCCAATCTTGAGAAGTGTCGCCGCGGGAAAGCCGGTATAGCCGGGATCGGGAGGCTGGCGATGCTCTACGGTTTCGGGCGCCTGGCGCTGGTGTTGTGGCTGTGTGCCGTCGGGGGGCAGGTGTTCACGCTGTTCGCCTTCCACAATGCGGTGGCGGAAGCGCACACCGCGGAAATCGCCGCGCGCGTGTCCGCGCTGGCCAGCCGCGTCGCGGCCACGGCCGCCGAACGCGCGGCCATCGGCTTTCCACTCGCCTATCAGAACGATTTGCAGCGGCTGATCGAATTGGTCTCGACCGGCAGCAGCGGCGTGCGGCTCTACGTCGTGGACCAGCGCGGCACCGTGCTGTACGGCACCGACCAGAGCGCGGTGGGCACGCCCGCGCCGGCCAACTGGCTGGGCGGCTCGGGGCTGGGCGGCAAGGGCGAGCTTCCCTCGGAATCCTGGGATCTTGCGGACCGCGACGGCGTGCTGGTCGGCGTGCCGGTGGTGGACGCGGTGGGCAAGCCGGGTGGCGCCGTGCTGGGCCATGCCCCGCAGCAGGACGCGCGGGTGGAGGTTCTGGCGGCGCTGCGCGAGACGGCGAGCGTCACCGTGGTCTTCCTGATCGCCATCGGCGGGCTGGCCGCCGTGGGCACGCGCCTGCTGCTGTCCGACACCTGTCGTTCCGTTTTGAAGCGAAAGGCCTTCTACGCGGCGGAAGGTGACCGGCTGCGCACCGGCGCGGCGGAGACCGCACAGGCGGGCGACCTGGCCCTGGCGTCGGTGCTCGCCGGCCTGCGCGAGGCCGAGGCCGAGGCATCCCGCATCGACGAGGCGCCGGCCGGCGCCGGGAGGGCGTGAGATGGCGCCCAATGGACGACGCGGCGGGACTGGAAACCCCATGCGGCGCTTCATGCCGCTGCTGATCGTCGTGGTGCTGGTGCCGTGGCTCGCCACGCTGGCGGCAGCGCTGATCGCGGCGGCGGGGCTGGCCGACCGCGGGGCGGCGTCGCGTGCGGAGATCGTCGGGCTGGGCATCGCCCATGACCTGGAAAAGGCGCTGGCGCTGGGCCTGCCGCTCGACCGCATGGCGGGCATGGAGGATTACCTTGGCGAGGCGGCGTCCGTCTTTCCGGAAATCGACCTGATCCTGGTGGTGGACGCGAACGGCCGCCCGCTGTTCCAGAAATCCGACGCGGCGCGGCCCGAACTGTCGGTGCGCCTGACCCCGGCCGACACCGATTGGGCGGCCTTGGGCCTGAAGGTGCAGCGTTTCCCCGTGCGCAACGGCGCCGCCACGGCGGGCGAGGTGCTGCTGGGCCGCAACGCGGTGGTGCAGCCGGCGAACGCGCAGCGCATCCTGATCGACTTCGCGGTGGCGCTGAGCATCGCTCTGGCGATGGGCGGGCTGCTGCTGCGCGCCATGCTGCATTCGATGGTGGTGGCGCCGATGCGGCTGGTGTCGGCGCTGGATTCCAACCTTGCGCAATCGTCCTACGACCGGATCGCCCCGGCGGTGGAGCAGAGCCTGATCGGCGCCCTGCTGGCGGAGATGAACCGGGTGGTCATCGCCGTCAACGACCGCTTCGCCCGGGTGCGCAGCTACCTGATCGAGGTGCGGGACCTCAGCTTCAACAAGGACGCGGCGGGACAGGTGGAACCGCTGATCGCGCGCATCGAGCGGCTGGGCCGCTTCTCCCCGGACCGGCTGACCGCGCTGGCCCCGGCGGGTGGCGATCCGCTGCCCCATGTCGCGCTGTTCTGCGGCGGCGTGGTGCTGGCCATCGTGACGGCGGTCGCGGCGCAGAGGCTTCCGCTGGGCATGGCGATGGCCGGCGCGGCGTTCGGGCTGGCCGCGTCGGTGCCCGTGGCGCATGCGCTGGGCCGCCGCGCGCCGTGGCTGGCGGTCGGGGCGCTGCTGATCTGGGCTGCGGGGAGCTTGGCCGGCGGGGTTCCGGCGGCACTGGCCGCCCT
>JAEZPL010000268.1 GCA_023413605.1 Pseudomonadota bacterium | reverse complement strand
CGCCCCCTGCCCCCTTGCCGAAAAAGCCGTCCTGACCCATGGGCCTTGACCAGTACCTCCAATTCATCTTCGCGCTCGCCTTCGTCATCGTGCTGATCGTCGTGGTGGCGTGGGTGCTGCGCCGCATCGGATTCGGCGGGATGGTGTCCAGCCCGTCGCGGCAGCGCCGGCTGGGCATCGTCGAGGTGCTGCCCCTGGACGCCAAACGCCGCCTGGTTCTGGTGCGCCGCGACGACCAGGAACACCTGCTGCTGCTGAGCGCCTTCGGCGACTGCGTCGTGGATGGGGGCACGCGCGGCGGTTTCCGCGGGGCGCTGTCCGACGCGGCGGCTCCGGCCGCGGCAACCCCGGCCATTCCCAAGGAGACGAAACCATGAGCGTGGGCAAGCGCCTCGCGCTGGCCGGGCTGCTCGCGCTGGCCATCGGACTGGCCGGGGGTCTTGCCGCCGGGCCGGCGCTGGCCCAGAGCATGACCTTCGACCTGGGCGACGCGGGCGGGTCCGCGACGGGCCGGATCGTCCAGATGATCGCGCTGATCACGGTGCTGTCGCTGGCGCCATCGATCCTGATCATGATGACCGCCTTCACGCGCATCGTCATCGTGCTGTCCTTCCTGCGCTCCGCGCTCGGCGTGCAGCAGGTGCCGCCGAACACGGTGCTGATGTCGCTGGCGATGTTCCTGACCTTCTTCGTCATGGCGCCGGTGTTCGAGCGCGCCTACACCCAGGGCATCCAGCCGCTGATCAACCAGGACATCGACGAGATGGAGGCCTTCCGCCGGACGGCCGCCCCCTTGCACGAGTTCATGCTGAAGCACACGGGCGAGAAGGACCTGCGCCTGTTCATGGACATGGCGCGGATCGAGAACGTCGCGGAGCCGAGCCAGACCCCGCTGCAGGTTCTGGTGCCGGCCTTCATGATTTCGGAGATCAAGCGGGCTTTCGAAATCGGTTTCCTGCTGTTCCTGCCCTTCCTGATCATCGACATGGTGGTGTCGTCGATCCTGATGTCCATGGGCATGATGATGCTGCCGCCGACCATGGTGGCGATTCCGTTCAAGATCATTTTCTTCGTGCTGGTGGACGGCTGGTACCTGATCGCCGGGTCGCTGGCGCGCAGCTTCGGAACGCTGTAGGGACATCCGGCACGTTGTGGGAATGCGGCGCACTTCGTCGCAGGCGAAGCGGCCGGGGGACGCGGGACGCAGCTTCGGCTAGTATTGCCCTCAGGAAACGCGTATTACGGTCGGACAGGTCAACCACCCTCCGACCGGCGGCGGTTCCTTTTTTTGAGGCTTCTTCGTCCCCGGCACGGACCCCCAACGGACCTCACCCGACTCCCCGACATGTCAGAAACGACCCTGAAAGCCGCGGCACCCGACACGGGCAAGCTGGCCGCGCTCACGCTCGGCGCCTTGGGCGTCGTCTATGGCGACATCGGCACCAGCCCGCTGTACACGCTGCGCGAATGCTTTGCGCCGGGACACGGATTGCCGCTCACCCCGGACAACATCATGGGCATCATGTCCCTGGTGTTCTGGGCGCTGGTGATCATCGTGACCGTGAAGTACGTGCTGTTCGTCATGCGGGCGGACAACAAGGGCGAAGGCGGCATCCTGGCGCTGCTGGCGCTGGCCACCAACAGCCGCCCCGACGCCAGCGGACGGTTGTCCGGGCTCATGGCCATGGGGCTGTTCGGCGCCGCGCTGTTCTACGGTGACGGCATGATCACCCCGGCCGTGTCCGTGCTGGGCGCGGTGGAAGGGCTGGAGGTCGCGGAGCCGGCGCTGGAATCCGTCGTGGTGCCGGTAACCGTCTGCATCCTGATCGGCCTGTTCGCGATCCAGAGCCGCGGCACCGACAAGGTCGGCAAGCTGTTCGGCCCCATCATGGTCGTGTGGTTCGTCACGCTGGGCATCCTGGGCCTGATCGAGTTGGTCCAGCAGCCGCGGGTGCTGATGGCGCTCAACCCCGCCTATGCGGTGGCCTTCTTCCAGAACAACGGCTGGATCGGCTTCCTGGTGCTGGGCGCGGTCGTGCTGGCCGTGACCGGTGGCGAGGCCCTGTACGCCGACATGGGCCATTTCGGCCGCCACCCGATCAAGGTGGCGTGGCTGACGGTGGTGTTGCCGTCGCTGCTGCTGAACTACCTCGGCCAGTGCGCGCTGCTGCTGACCGATCCGGAGGCCGTGCGCAGCCCCTTCTACCTGCTGGTGCCGGACTGGGGGCTGTACCCCATGATCCTGCTGTCCACCTGCGCCGCCGTCATCGCCAGCCAGGCGGTGATTTCCGGCGTGTTCTCGCTGACGCGGCAGGCGGTGCAACTGGGGCTCTGCCCGCGGCTGGACATCCGCCACACCTCCAGCGAGGAAGGTGGCCAGATCTACATCCCGCGCGCCAACTGGGGCCTGCTGATCGCGATCATCGGCCTGGTGGTGTGGTTCGGCTCCTCCAGCCGGCTGGCAACCGCCTACGGCATCGCCGTGACCGGCGACATGTGCATCACCACCGTCCTTGCCCTGGTCGTGGCCCATCGCCGCTGGGGCTGGAGCGTGCCCATCTGCGTCGCGCTGGGGACGGTGTTCCTGAGCGTGGAATTGTCGCTGTTCGCCGCCAACGCGGTGAAGATCCCGCATGGAGGCTGGGTGCCCCTGGCCATCGCCGCCGCCGCCCTGGGGCTGATGTCCACATGGCGCCGTGGTCGCGCCGTGCTGGCGCACCGGCTGGCCGAGGATTCGCTGCCTCTGGACAGCTTCATCAAGCGCCATGCGAAGTCGAGCGAGATCCAGCGCGTGAAGGGCACCGCGATCTTCATGACCTCCAGCGCCGACACGGTTCCCATCGCCCTGCTGCACAACCTGAAGCACAACCAGGTGATGCACGAGCGCATCGTCTTCCTGACCGTGCTGGTGGAGGATGTGCCGCGCGTGCCCGCCAAGGACCGCGTTCTGGTGGAAGGGCTGGCCGACGGCTTCTACCGCCTGACGGTGCGCTACGGCTTCTCGCAGGAGCCGAACATTCCGAAGGCGTTGCGTCTGTGCAAGGCCTTCGGGCTGGAGTTCGACGTGATGTCGACCTCCTTCTTCCTGGGCCGGGAGACGCTGATCCCGCGCATCAACCCGCATATGGCACAATGGCGGGAGAAGCTGTTCGTCGTGATGTCCCGCACCGCGGTGAGCGCCACGGACTTCTTCAAGATCCCACCGAACCGCGTGGTGGAACTGGGCACACAGGTGCAATTGTGAAACAGAAAGGCCCCTCTCCGATGGAGAGGGGCCTTTCTGTTTGGACAGCATTCCCGGAAATCAGGCCACCGGCTGGCGCGGCGCTTCCCACATCGCGTCTCAATCCCAACCGTTCTCGACCTGCCCGCCGAATCCCTCGGCGGTCTCATACCGAAGGCGTTTGATGGAAGCCTTCACGCGCCGGCCGTATCAATTGATCGCGGCGTTCTGCTTGCCGCGATAGTTCTTCAGGAACTTCTGGAACACGTCCACTTCCGCCACGCGGGAGCGGACGGTGTTCACGTCGATCAGGCCGAGCGCCTGTTCCGGCCGGGTCAGCACGCGGAAGGCATCGGCGTCGGGGCCGGCGGCCATGGCCACGCCGAAGTCCTTGCGCAGCAGGTTCAGGCCCGTGCCGTCGCCGGCCAGCGCAAGGGCGACCGCGCGGTTCAGAACGAGCTGGGACGTGCCGGGGTCGATCTTGCCCGCGGGCGGCGCACCGATGATCTTGTTGAGCGCGAAGGCCGCCGCGTCCCATTTCTGGCCGCGCCACGCGATGTCCACGCGCAGCAGGTTGGCCGGCTTGCTGTCGTCCTGGGCGAGCAGCAGCATCGCCTCGTCTCCGCGGCCGAGTTCGGCCAGCGCCTTGGCCTGCATCAGCCGGCGTTCCCCGGCGAGGTCGGGCGGAATGTTCGGGACGTTGGACAGTTCCAGCGCCTTCAGCGCCTCGTCCGGTTTGTTGTCGAGCAGCCGGACGGAGGCCAGCCGCGTGCCGACGCGCGCCTTGTCCTGGCCGGCCAAGCGGTATTCCACCTGATGCTGCAACAAGTCGGCGGCGCGGTTCAGCAGGTCGACCGAAATCAGCCGCTCGGCCAGTTGGCGGATGACCTCGTCCCCCGCCTCGCCCACCGGGGTCAGCTCGCGGAACTGGTCGTAGAGCTGGAGCGCGTCGATGGTCGGCAGGCGCTGCGCGCCGTCCTTGTAGAGGTCGGCGAAGATGCGGGACATGTCGCGCGTGATCGCCTCGGCGCGCGGCGTGTCCGCGACCAGCGCCGCGGTTTCCTTCATGGCGTTGAAGCCGTCGGCGAACTGGCCCGCGGCGATCAGCACCTCGCCCATGCGCTGGCGGATCTTCATCTCCAGCTCGTCGCCGCGCCAGGTGAAGGTCAGGCCGGCAAGCTGCTCGGCCGCGGCGGGCGGCGACATGCGCCCTTCGGCCAGTTGCAGGTTCACCAGCGCCAGCCCGGCCTTGGCCCGGTAGTAGCGGTCGAGACTGTTGTAGGACAGGTTCAGCTGCTCCAGCGCGCGCTCGGGCTCCCCGGTCTGGGCGAAGTAGAGGCCGCGCAGATACTGGACGTCCGGCCGCTCCTCGGCGTCCGTCCCGCCCTTTTCGACGACTCGGCCGAGCAGCCGCTTGGCGAACGGCGCGTCCTGGCTTTCCAGCGCGGCTTCCGTGGCACGAAGCGCCAGTTTGGTGAAGATCGGATCGGGATAGGTGTTCAGGATCGGGGCCGCGGCCTTGAACCCGGCCTGCGCCGCCGGCCAATCGCCGCGATCGACGGCGAGCGCGGCGCGCCAGAGAGCGGCCTCCCCATTGTTGGCAAGATTCGGGTGCCCAAGATCCTCCGCCGCCCCCTCGACGTTGCCGGCCAGCACGCGGGACGCGCCACGCAGGGCGCGGAACTCCGGCCAGCCTTCCAGGTCTGGCTGGTTCTGCTGAAGCACGTCCATCATGCCCAGCGCTTCCTGTCCGAATCCGTTCGCGAAGTAGAAACGGGCAAGGTCGAGCTGCGCCTTCGGCCTTTCCGAATCCGGGGCATTGACGATGGAAAGCTGAAGGTCCTGCCGCGCCTGCGTGAAATGGTCCAGGTCGCCCTTCTTCCAGGCCGGAATGTCGAACAGACGCCGCCCGGATGGCGCCGGCTTCGGATCGGACGGCGGCGTCAGCGCGGGCGCGGGCGCGGGCGCAGAGGCCCCGCCGGGTGACGGGGCGGGCAAGGTTGCCGTCTGTTGCGCGCCTCCGCCCGGCCGGGTTCCGGTGTCGGCCATGGGCGACAGGTGAAGGCCACCCGCGCTGGTCAGCTCCACCCCCTCCTTCACCGGGCGGACGGTGACGGAGTCCGCGATGGGACGCACCACGACACCCTGGAAGGAGGGCAGAACCTCAAGGTCGGTGTAGCGGTGCCCGTCGGGAACCGCGTTGCCGGGCACCGGCAGCGGCACGATCTGCAACCGGTCCCCGACGTCCGGGTCGGAGATGGTGACCACCGTGGCCGCGTCCCCCGCGCGCACGACAAGACGTGCGCCGAGCAGGAAGTCCGGCTCCGCATCGATGCGCAGCTCGAAGGGCGGCCTCCCGGTCAGGCGCGTCGTCGGGGTGATGCGCCACGTGGTGCCCTGCCGTTCGATGTTGGGCCAGAGCATCTGGCCGATCCTGGTGCGGAAGGCGCTGCCGCCGGTCGCCGGAACCGGCTCGATGGCGCCCAGCATCTCGGCGCCGCCGCCGATCACCTTTCCGGCGCCGATGGGAAGCGGCTTGTCGAAGACGACGTAGAGATGGCCGGCGCGCGGATAGACCGCGATGGAGGTCGGCCCGCCCGCATCGAAGACCAGCGTCGGCCCCTGGGCATCCGGCTTTGCCTCCGCCTTGGTTGGCACCGGGGTCGCCTTTCCGGCCGCGGCGGCGGCGTTGGCGCCGGTGGCGGTCGCCGAGGAACTGGAGGAGGCGACGCTCAACCCATCCTTGGGCGGTGGCGGAGCGGTGACGGACGGCGCCGGGGCGGGCGCGCCGGGCGCGGGCTGCGGGCGCACCGTGGTCGTGGTGGAACCGGACGGCGGGGTGGACGGAGCCTCGGCCTGATCCTGCGCCGCATCGCCGGCCGGGGCTCTCTTGCGCGTTCCGGGGTTCAGCACGTCGAAAACGACGGTTCTGCCCGACTTCGTCTCCTTGATCTCGGAGTCCGGCGGTGCCGCGAACGTGACGGCCAGCGCGCCGTTCGGCTGACGGTACTGCTCCACATTCTGGACGTTGCGCAGCTTCGCCTTGGCGACCGGCGCGAGGTTGGCGTTGCCGTCGCGGTCGAACAGCACCGTGACGGAGGAACCGTCGCGCTTGAGCGTATAGTCCACCTTGCCGGGCCACTGGAAGGCCATGCGGCTGTGCGTGGGCCTGTCGGCGGCGCTGACCGACACCTTGCCGGCGGACGGCGCCCCGGTCGCCCCGGAAGGTTCCTTGCCCGCCGCATTCCGGGCGGAGGAGCCGCCCAACTGGGCCTGAAGCTCCGCCTGCGACGGCGCTGCGGGTTCGGCCTTGGCCGGTTCGCCCTTGGCGGCTTCCGCTTTTGCCGCCTGCGCCTTCGATTCCGCGACGGGCGTCAGATCCAAAGCGACGGCGGTGCCATTGCGAAAGCTTTTCAACGCAACGGGGCGCTTCAGGTCGAAGGTGACGGTCTTGCCGTCGCCGCCGATACGCACACCGGACAGATAGCTCGGCAGGGCCGCCACGGCGCGGTCCAGCGCCGCGTTGATCGGCTGGTCGAAACTGACGATCAGGGAATCCCCGTTCACCGCCGCGGTGAAGTCGACCTGCTTCGGCCAGTCGAACACCATGCGCCCGAAGGTCTTGTGGGTGGCGGCGCGCACGGGCACATCCACGGCGCGGGCGGCCGGCGCGGCGGCGAGCAGAGCCGTGGCGGCCACGAAGCCGCACAACCACCGCCGGAATGCCGCACCACCACCCATCCGCCTGATCATCCCTTGCTCGTCATCCCTTGCCCTGATCCCCCGGCCCCACCGTGTCGGCCTCGTCGCGCACGACGATGTCCACCCGCGCACCGCCCGGCATCATGCCGGTCTGGCCGGCGGGAACCGCCATCACCCCGCGCGCAACGAGATCGCGCTTGTATCCCGTTTCGCGCAACGCCGCAGCGATTGCAACCGCACGGGTCAACGCCCGTTCCCAGGCCAGCCCGCCACCCTGGTCTTCCCGCTCCGCATGGCCGACCACCTCGATCCGGTTGCCGATGCGCCCGACCGCCGCCCCCAGCAGATAGAGGACACGGCGGCCCTGGTCGGTAAAACTACTCCCGGTCGCGTCGAACATGAGAGCACCCGGAAGGCCTATCACCACCCGGTCATCCTCGCGCCGAACCTCGACCGACGCCAGATCTTCGTTCGCCCTGGTCTGGGTGCGCAGCAGCGCGCTGAGATAATCCAGGTTGATCGCCGACAGCGTCTCCACCGTGGCGGCGTTGAAGGCCGCCTTCGGTTCCGCCTCCGCGCCGGACGGGCTGGTCGCGGTGGAGCGGGCCGACGACAGCGACTTCGACAGCCCGGTCCAGCGCTGCGCCTCAGGCTCGCTCATCGAATACATCAGCACGAAGAAGGCCAGCAGCAGCGACATCAGGTCGGTGAAGCTGATCAGCCAGATCGTGCGGTTGTGGCCGCCGCTGACGTCCTGGGATTTGGGCAATTTCGGCAGGCGGATCATCAGCGCCCGTCCCCCGCGGCACCCGTTTTCAGGAACGGCGCGTCGTCGGACAGCCGCAGGCTGAACAGCAGGCGGATGGCGCCGGGCTCCCCGCGCTCGATCCCCACGGTCACGGAGCCCGGCGGGGCACCGTCCGCCACCAGCAGGCGGGCCAGCGCGCCGGCGCGCGCCACGGGGCCGGGCGGCTGGCTGGGCGTGCCGGTGGGGCCGATGGCCAGCAGGGCATCCAGTTCGATCCGCTCGCCGGGGCGGGATTCCAGGAGGCTCGCCGCCACGCGGTCGATCAGGCCCTGGCGGTCGGGGCGAAGCTCCGCGGTGCCCGGCATGAACAACTCGTCGGCGGGAAGGCGCACCTCCAGCAGACGGCCGGGCGTCACGCTTTCGACCTTCGCCACGGCAACCGCGGTCGCGAACAGCTTGCCCACGCCCTCCAGCCGCTGCACGGCGAAAACCGTGCCGGCACGCGATGCGACGGGATCGGTGCGCTCCCGCAGGCGCGGGTCGATGAAGAAGGTGGGGAAACTGCGCTCCAGCGAACTCAGCACCGCGCGCACGCGGTGGGTGGTCTGCACCGACTGGGCGTTCAGCACGATGAAGAACACCAGGAGCAACAGGAACAGGGACAGCAGAAGGACAATGCTGCCGTTGTTCGGGTTCGGCCGGCTGCCCGACGAAGCGACTTTCCTGAGGCCGGGCCCCGCCATGGGCTAGTCGAAGCTCGCCAGCAGGCGGTCGATCTCGTCCTGGTCCATGGCGTTGCTGG
>JAEZPL010000245.1 GCA_023413605.1 Pseudomonadota bacterium | reverse complement strand
GATGGACGCGGCGGCCGCGTCCGCGTCCGCGGCGGTGGCGTAAAGGCCGAAGCAGGTCGCACCGCTGCCCGACAGGCGCGCCAGCAGGCAACCCGGCGTCGCTTCCAGCGCGGCCAACGCATCGGCGATGACCGGGGCGACGGTCAGGGCCGGTTCGGTCAGGTCGTTGCGGCGCTGCCGCAGCAGCGCGGCCAGCGCGGCGGCGTCGGCGGGCGCCTCGGTGAAGCGGGCCGGCTTCGAGAAATCCCCCTTGCGTGCCTTGAAGACGGCGGGCGTCGGCACCGGCACGCCGGGGTTGACCAGCACGGCGTGCGTTTCCGGCAGGGCGGGGGCGTCGTCCAGCAACTCCCCAATGCCGCCGAAGTAGCAGGCCCGGCCGGCGAGGCACACCGGCACGTCGGCCCCCAGGGACGCCGCGACCTCATACAGCGCCGGCTCCGTCACCGGCACGCCCCACAGCCGCGCAAGCCCGCGCAGGGTGGCCGCAGCGTCCGCCGAACCGCCGCCGATACCCGACGCGACGGGCAACGCCTTCTCCAAAGCGATCAGGGCGTCCGCCTCCCGCCCGAGTCGGGCGGCCAGCGCGTAGGCCGCGCGGATGACGAGGTTCTGCGACGGGCTTTCGCCCATCAACGCCGGACCGAAGGGGCCGGAGATGGCCAGCCGCGGCCCGACCGGCGGCAGGTCCGCTCCGCGCAACGCCACCCGCGCGATGCCCGGCTGAACCGTCACCCGATCCGCGACGTCGGCGAAGGCAACGAGGCTGTCCAGCTCGTGATAGCCGTTCGCACGGCGGCCGACCACATGCAGGTACAGATTCAGCTTGGCCGGTGCGCGTTCGGCGGTGGCGGTCATGCGGCTTCTCCAAAAATCAAAAAGCCCTTCTCCCACAAAGGGGAGAAGGGCTTTATCGTCGATGGGCGAAAGGAGCGCCAGCCTTTACTGCACCTTCACCTTGGGTGCGACCTCGGCGGCCTTCGGGTCGGTCAGGCCCTGGTCGAGCTTGGCCCGGATCTGCTCCTTCAACGGTTCCTCATCCGCGGTGCGCAGGGCGCGGTTCCATTGGAAACGGGCCTCGTTGCGGCGGCCGACGCGCCAGTAGGCGTCGCCCAGATGGTCGTTGATGGTGGCGTCGGTCGGCTTCAGCTCCACCGCGCGCTCCAGCTTCTCCACGGCCCCTTCGAAGTCGCCGGTGCGGTAGAGCGCCCAGCCCAGGCTGTCGATGATGTAGCCGTCCTTGGGCCGCAGTTCCACGGCCTTCACGATCATGCCCTTGGCCTGGTCGAGGTTGATGTTCCGGTCGACGTAGCTGTAGCCGAGATAGTTCAGCAGGTACGCCTCGTTCGGCTTCAGCGCCAGCGCGGCCTTCAGGTCGCGTTCCGCGTCCGGCCAGCGATCGATCTTGTCGTAGGACATGGCGCGGGCGTACAGCACCACCCAGTGCCGCTCCTCCGGCTTCCCGATGCGGTCCAGCGCCTTGGTGTAGGCCGCCGCCGCCTCGTCGTAACGCTTGGCGCTGCGGTAGAGGTCGCCGAGCCGGATGCTGGCGTCCGTGCGCTCCGGCCGTTCGGCGGACAGCTGGTTCAGCGCGGCGATGGCCTCGTCCGTACGCTCCAGCCGCGCCACGGCGTCAGCGGCGCGCAGCCGGGCGGACCAGCCGAGCACCGGATCCTTTTCCAGCGCCTTGAACTCCGCCAGCGCATCGGCGTGGTGGTCGCGGCTTTCCATGATGTCGCCGATCATCAACTGCGCCAGGGTCAGGTCGGGGCGCAGGTGAAGGGCGATCCGGCCGAACAGCAGGGCGGTTTCCTCCGCCCCTTCGTGATGGATCGCGCTGCCCAGGTCGAACAGGGACTCGGCAAGGCCCTGCTTGGCGTCGGCGACCACCGGGCCGGCGGTTTTGCCTTCCTTCAGCGCCTTCAACGACGGCTCGATCATCAGGCTGTCGGGATTGTTGCTGCGGAAGGCCTCGTAGACCTTGCGCGCGTCGTCCTTGCGGCCGGTGCGCTCATAGAAATTGCCGACGATCTGGACGACGCGCAGCGGCGCCTCCTGGTCCACGACCTTGGCGTAGCGCTCCGCCGCCTCGTCCTTGCGGCCGCCGAGATCCAGGATCAGGGCCGCGTGCAGGTCGTGCAGGGCGGAAAAGCCGCTGGCCGCGGACAGCGGGTTCAGGGCCTGCAAAGCCTTGTCGGTGTTGCCGCGCGCCGCCGCCAGCCACGCGTCGAGCAGCGGGCCGATGTATTTTCCCATGCCTTCCCGCGGCATGCGGGCGGCCATCGCGTCGGCCTCGTTCAACTTGCCGCGCGCCATATTGTTGGAAGCCAGAAGGGTGATGGCGAGTTGCGGGTCGTTGTCCTTGTCGATCAGCCGCTTGGCGAGGTCGATGGCGGCGTCCACATGGCCTTCGCCCAGCTTCAGCAGATAGGTGCGGCGCAGCAGCGCGAGATCGCCGGGGTCCGCGGACAGCGCGTGCGCCATGAACAGCGCCGCGGCGCCCCAGTCGTCCTGGTGCTGGGCGAAGCGGCCGGCCAGATAGCTGCCGGTGGCCGAGGTCAGGGACGGACGATCCGCCGCGCCCTGGGCGGCCATCGCGCCCGCCGTCGGCAGAATGCCCACCGTTGCAAGGAGCATGGCGGCCAGAGTCTTCCGCCCGTGGGTCAAATGCGCATGCGCTGCCCGCCCATGCGCTGCCCGGCCGCTCGCCGTCCGTCCGATTCGGAAATTCGTCATGCCGCCTTCACCTGCACGCCACGGAGTCCTGAAAGAGAGCGTAAGCATCAATTCCTTGACCCATCATTAACCACGACAGGCCCGCCATTCCAATCATTAACCATGGGGCCGCCCCGGCGCTATCGCCAATCGCGGCTCACCCGGTCGATGATGTCGGGGCGAAGGATGTCGGTCGCATGGGCGTCCATATAGGCCGCTAGAGACTCCGGCATGTCCGGCGACAGCGCCGCCCCTTCCACCGACCACCGCGCCATCCATGACAAAGTGCGCAGCCAGGTCAGCCGGCGCAAGGGGCGCAGCCATGGCCGCACCGCTTCGGCCAGGTCCGGGGCAACGGCGGCCTGCCACGCGGCAAGGAAAGCCATTACGTCGTCGGGACGAAGCTCCGCCGCGACCTCCCGCTCCCACTTGGTGGAGGTGTAGAGGCTGGCGTGGGCAAGGTCGATGGCGGGGTGGCCGTACTGGACCTTCTCCAGGTCGGTGAACCAGGCCTTGCCCGTCTCGTCGATCAGGAAGTTGCCGGGATGCACGTCGCTGCCGACCAGCGTCACCGGCATCGGCCCGTCAAATCGGAAGGCGCGTGCGGCATCCAGTTCGGCCTGTATGCGCGCGCGGGATTCGGAGGCAAGGCCGGAGCGGTCGAACCAGACCGCTTGCCGCTCCACCTGGGCCAGCGTCGCCGCGACGGGATCCGCGGGAGCGGGCAGGGGCGGGCGGGCCGACGGCTCCGGCAGGGGAAGACTGTGCAGTGCGGCCAGCGCGCGGGCAATGGCCGGCATGTCGCCGGGCAGCCGTGGGGATCGGCCGAAGACCTCCGTCACCACCAGGGCGCCCATGGGC
>JAEZPL010000169.1 GCA_023413605.1 Pseudomonadota bacterium | reverse complement strand
CGGGCATGCACATGCACCAGTCGATCTGGAAGGAAGGCCAGCCGCTGTTCGCCGGCAACCAGTACGCCGACCTGTCGGAACTGGCGCTGTACTACATCGGCGGCATCATCAAGCACGCCAAGGCGCTAAACGCCTTCACCAACCCGACGACCAACTCCTACAAGCGTCTGGTCCCGGGCTATGAGGCTCCGGTGCTGCTGGCCTACTCGGCCCGCAACCGTTCGGCCTCCTGCCGCATCCCGTACGTCGCGTCGCCGAAGGGCAAGCGCGTCGAGGTGCGCTTCCCGGATCCGTCGGCCAACCCGTACCTGGCGTTCGCCGCCCTTCTGATGGCTGGTCTGGATGGTATCCAGAACAAGATCCACCCGGGCGACGCCATGGACAAGAACCTGTACGACCTGCCGGCCGAAGAGCTGGCCAAGGTTCCGACGGTTTGCGGCTCGCTGCGCGAGGCCCTGGACAGCCTGAAGGCCGACAGCGCCTTCCTGCAGAAGGGCGACGTGTTCACGAAGGACATGATCGAGTCCTACATCGACCTGCGCACCGAGGAGCTGCTGGCCTTCGAGACCATGCCGCACCCGATCGAGTACAAGATGTACTACTCGGTCTGATTTCGGACCGTCTTTGGGAACCCGCCCGTCCATGCGATGGCGCGGGGTTCCCGAAGTCCCTCGTGGAGAAAGCCCGCCGGCCATGCCGGTGGGCTTTTTTCTTGGTTGTCCGCCAGCGAACCGTCGCACCGGAGAGCACCCGCATGACCGAACGTTCCCCGAAGTTCCCTGATCTCACCAAGGCCACCGCGTTCCTCCGGCGCTTGATCAAGGGCAAGGCGGAAGGCGCCCGCCCAGAGGCGGACGGCCGGAACCTGCGGAGCGCTCTCGGCAAACTGCTGGACCGCATCATTCCCCGGCAGCAATCTCCCCGCCCCGTGGCACCGCCAGAGCCGGCCAAGGGAGGCGCGGACGTTGATGGCAGCTTCACCAACGAATTCGGAACACGTGCCTACAAATTGTTCATCCCGAACTGCTCCGGCGCCGGGCCTCGACCACTCGTGGTCATGCTGCACGGCTGCACGCAGTCACCGGACGACTTCGCCACCGGAACGCGCATGAACCGGCTGGCGGAGGAATACGGCTGCCTCATCGCCTACCCGGCCCAGCCCAAGATCGCCAACACCCACAAGTGCTGGAACTGGTTCAGCCCCGAACACCAGCGCCATGGAGAGGGGGAACCATCGATCATCGCCGGCATCACGCACCGCATTATGCAGGAGCATCCAGTCGACCCGCGCCGGGTCTATGTGGCCGGCCTCTCCGCGGGAGGTGCCGCAGCGGTTGTCATGGGCACCACCTATCCCGACCTCTACGCGGCGGTGGGGGTGCATTCCGGCCTACCCTATGGTGCCGCGCGCGGCGTGCCGGCAGCCTTTATGGCGATGCGCAACGGAGTTCCGGCGAACCGTGTGCAAGCCGGCGGACCGACGATTCCGACCATCGTGTTCCATGGCGACCAGGACAAGACGGTCCACCCCAGCAACGGCGACGGCGTCACCGCGCAAATCCTCGCCACCGGCACGGACCTTCGGAAAAGTGTGGAGAACGGGCATGTGCCGGAGGGCCACCGCTTCACCCGCACCATCCACACCAACCACGCGGGAATGGTTCTGTGCGAGCAGTGGCTGGTTCATGGAAGCGGCCATGCCTGGTCGGGCGGCAGTTCGGCCGGCAGTTGCACCGATCCGCTGGGCCCCGATGCGTCCCGCGAAATGCTGCGCTTCTTCCTGGAGCATCCCCGCCCCGCGGTCGGATCATTCCATTAACCAGCCATGGGCCGGCTCCCACCGCTTCCTTTTGCATCAACCTTTCCGTTGGCGACGTGCCATAATCCCGGTCCTGAACGGTTGCCTTCCAGCGGTCCCATGCGCGCCTATGCCCTGCCCCTCCTCGCCGGCCTTCCCATCGCCTGCCTTTTGTTCGGTCCTGCGGCCAACGCCGCCAACGTCTCCGCCGGACAGGCCGAGGCCAAGGAAGCTGCGCGTTCGTCGGGAAACTGCACACCCGGCAAGGTCGAGGTGCTGCGGTACGCGGTCGGGCGCGAGGGGCAGACGGTTTTCAAGGTGAACTGCACGGAGGACAAGGACGCCTTCGTCCTGGTGCAGTGCCGGTCGCGGATTTGCACTCTGCTGCGCTGATTCACATCTTTTTAACGGCGTCCGCCTGGAAATGGGGTGGTGCGGCGGGGAATGGGATGGTCATGAAACGGATTGGCGCAATGGCCGCCCTGGTGGTGGCGACCCTGCCGCTTGGCGGATGCTTCCTCACGCCTGCCGCGGTCACCGTGGCCGGAACCGGTACCAGTCTTGTGTCCCTGACCAGCACAAAGAAGACGTTGGGCGACCATGTCGCCTCGGCGGCCACCGGAAAGGACTGCTCGTCCATCACCTTCACGGAAACGGGGCAATACTGCCCGGACAAAGTGGTCGTGGACCGGTCGAAGGTCTATTGCTACCGCACCCTGGCCGATGTGGACTGCCACCACATCCCGGATCCGTACAAGAACGGCTACACGGCTCTTGCCAGTCCGCCGCCGGACATCAGGCCGGTGCCAAAGGAAAAGGGCTGGTTCGACGAATGAACGCCGAACTCCGGTGATTACTGACCGGTTTCAGCGGATCTTCTTCGCAACGAACGCCTTGGCGATGGTCATCATCGCCTTTTCGTGAGTGACGCCCGACGGCGCCCCGCCGGAGGCCGGCACCACCATCGTCGCCGACTTCATGGCACCGGATGCAGCGGGCTTCGCCCCGCGCGGCTGCGGCACATCCTCGTCCGGGTCGCGGCCCAGGCGGTTGAGAACGTTCGCCAGCGCTTCCTTGCTGAGCGCGGCCTCCGGTGCGGCACGACCGCGGCCGGCCCCAGGCGCCGGGGATCGGCCAGCGCCGCCCGGCCGGGCTCCGCGCTCAATGGCGGCGGCTGCGATGGCTTTCAGGAACGGCTGCGCGATGCCGAGCAGAAGCTGCGGGTCCTCGACCGCCCAGGTCATCAGCAGCTTCTGCGCGGTGGTCCGGCTTCCCTTGGCCGCCATCAGCGCATCGCGCACCTTGCCGTCCACATAGGAATTGCTCATCGCCCGCGCGCCCCCGCTCGCCACGGACCCGTTCCGCAGCCTTGGCCGACTGTCGGACCGGATGGGTTAACAAAGAGTTGCGCAACCGGTGCGATGTTCTCATGCCACCGTTTCGAAGGCGGCAGTCCCATGAGGTTGGCCCCAAGAGGTTGGGCGGTTGCGCGCCGGGGCGATGTTGGTGAATAGTGGGGTCATGCTTATCGAGACCTTCGCCGACCTGATCTGCCCTTGGTGTTACATCGGCAAGCGCCGCCTCGCACGCGCGCTGGCGGATCGGCCGCGGGTGCATGTGGAACTCCGCTGGCAGCCCTTCCAACTGAATCCGGACATGGCTCCCGGCGGGATGGAGCGCAGCGCCTATCTGGCGGCGAAGTTCGGCGGGGTGGAGCGCGCGCGCCAGATCCATCTGGTGGTCGAGGAAACGGCGGAGCGCGACGGGTTGGCACTGCGGCTGGACCGCATCCGGCGCACGCCCAACAGCTTCGACGCGCACCGGCTGGTCCGCATGGCGGCGCGGCACGGCCTGGGGGACGCCATGGCCGACGCGCTGTTCCACGCCTATTTCGTGGACGGGCTGGACATCGGCGACCGTGATACTCTGGCGGCGACCGCCACGACGCTGGGATTCGATTTTCAGGAAATCAAGGGCCTGCTGTCCACGGACGCGGAGGCCGCGGCGGTGTCCAGCGCCGATTCCATGGCCCGTCAACTCGGGCTCCAGGCGGTGCCCTGCTACATCTTCAACCGCCGCTACGCGCTGTCCGGCGCGCAGGAACCGGCCAGCTTCCTCCCGCTCCTGGACCTCGCGGTCGATGAGCAGGAGGGTGTGACCGTCGCGGCCGATTGACCATTATCAGACCATGATCCGAGTCAATCACCGCATCAGCCTCGACGACAACGAGATCGAGGAAAGCTTCGTCCGGGCCTCCGGTCCCGGCGGCCAGCACGTCAACAAGACCGAATCCGCCGTGCAGCTGCGGTTCGACGTGCGCCGCTCACCCAACCTGCCGGACGACGTGCGCCACCGGCTGGAACGTCTGGCGGGCAGCCGGCTGACCCAGGACGGCGTGCTGATCCTGGTGGCCGACCGCCACCGGACTCAGCAGCGCAACCGTCAGGACGCGCTGGAGCGGCTGATCGACCTGATCCGGGAGGCCGCGATTCCCCCGACACCGCGCCGCCCGACCAAGCCGACTCTCGGCTCCAAGCGTCGCCGCCTGGAGGCCAAGGGCCAGCGGTCCGCCATCAAGCGGCTCCGTTCCGGCAAGCCGGACGATTGAGGCGGATCACAGCACGCACCGGTCAGTGACCAGTCTTCTGCCGGTTCAGCGAGATCATGTTCCCGCCATACTGGAACTCCGGCAGGCTCGCGAACTGCTCCATCGTCAGCTGGGTGGCCACGATCTGGTCGTTCTGCTGGTTGTAGCGAACCTCGTCGATGTCCAGCGCGACGTTGCGGCCGCCGAGCCCCAGGACGGCGCCGCTGTTCACCACCAGCTGGGCCGGCCGGTTGTTGCGGTTGAACAGCACGTCGTCGACGACGCCCACCTTCTGGCCGTCATAGGCCACCACGGTCTTGCCCAACATCGCCTGCGGCTCGATCCGAGACGCCGTTTGCAGGGATTGTTCCGGAATCGGTCTGGAGGCCTGCTGCCCGCCCCCTCCAAACCAGTCGTTTGTCTGTGAACAGCCACCCAGGGACAGCAGTGCGACAACCGAAAGCACCGGAATCGCGACCCTATGCATAGCCCCCTCCGTAAAAAGCGATAACAACGCAAAGGGAAACAGCCAGGCGCCCCAAACATCGCGCAGAGACCGGAATCAGCCGGAACGAGGCCGGAACAGGCGTGTTCTGAAAGGGCTCCCCC
>JAEZPL010000146.1 GCA_023413605.1 Pseudomonadota bacterium | reverse complement strand
GTGCGGGCCTGTTGGCCGCAGCCGCCGGCGTGGCGCTGGCGAGAGGGTAGGGGGCATCCATGGGACTGCCGACGGTCATCGTCTTCGTGGGTGGCGGTCTCGGGGCGATCGTCCGCGAGCTTTTCATGCTCATGCTGGGGCGCTACAGCGCGGCCTTTCCCGTCGACATCTTCGCCGCGAACATCCTCGCCTCGTTCCTGCTCGGCCTTGTCTTCAGCCTTCATCAGACGCACCGCGCGTCGGACAACACCAACCTGCTGATCTCAACCGGCTTCTGCGGCGGCATGTCCACCTTTTCGTCGTTCATCTTCGGAGCCTATTCGGAGATGACGACAGCCGGTCATCTGCTCCTTTCGCTCCTCTACATCATCGCCAGCCTTGTCATCGGCTACGGCGCCGCATGGCTTGGCCTTCGTGCCGGGGCGCAGCTCCGTCGCGCCTGACGCCCGGTTCCTTGCCCGGCCCTTTGGAGGAACACATGATTCTCGTCGAGAAAACGCTCGGCAATCTTCGCGATCCGGCTTGGCAGGAGCGGGCGCGGCATGCCCGGGTCGACCTGTTGGTGCTGGAGCAGTGGGATGCGCCCAAGAGCCGCCTGCGCAAGACGAGCGAGGGCGGCGTGGAACTCGCCATCTCCCTGCCGCGCTCCGAACACCTGCACGACGGCGACGTGCTGCATTATGACGAGGCCTCGAAGGTCATCGTCGCCGCACGGATCGCGCTGAAGGACGTTCTCGTCATCGAACTGGAAGGCCTTGAGGCGCTGACGCCGAACGAGATCCTGCGAACCTGCTTCGAACTCGGCCACGGCATCGGCAATCAGCATTGGCCGGCCGTGATCAAAGGCTCCACCGTCTATATTCCGCTGTCCGTGGACCGGAAGGTGATGGACTCCGTCATGCGCACGCACGCCTTCGCGCATGTGAAGACCCGTTTCGCGCCCGGCGAGGAAATCGCCGCCAAGCTGGATGCGCGGGACGTGCGCATGCTCTTCGCCGGGGCCGACGCGACGCCGCATCACCATCACGGCGACCATGAGCACGAGCACGAGCACGAGCACCGCCATCATGGACATGCCCATTCTCACCGCCATTCCCCGGTGAAGTGATGGCGGACGGAGGCATGGGAAAACTCGGCAGTCCCTCGGGCATGGTGCACCTCGCGCGCCTGCTGCAGTTCTCGGATTCGACCCTGCCGATCGGGTCCTTCGCCTTCTCGAACGGGCTTGAATCCGCATTGCAGACCGGCGTCGTTTCAGGCCCGGAAAGCCTGCTGACCTATGTCGACCTCATCCTGCGCCAGACGGCGCGCATGGACGGTGTCGCGCTGCTCCATGCCCACCGCGCGGCGCTCGCCGATGATTACGGCGCGGTCCTCCACGCTGACCGGGAACTGTTCTGCCGGCGCGTCGGCGAGGAACAGCAACAGATGCTGACCCGCGTCGGCCGGAAGTTCGCCGAGTTGGCGCTGACCATCATGCCGGCGCCCGCGCTTGCGCGCTGGCTCGACGACATCAAGGCGGCCGCGACGCCGGGGTGCCTGCCGATCAGCCAAGCGGTCGTGCTCGCCCATATGGGTGTCGACGAGGTCGAGGCCTTCGTCACGCACCAGTACGGCATCGCCTCGATGATCCTGAGCGCGGCGCTGCGGCTGATGCGGATCGATCATCTCGACACGCAGCGCATCCTGTTCACGGCGCAGGGGCGTGTCGACCGCGACTATCAGGCGGTGCGCGACCTGTCGCTCGACGAAATGGCGTCGTTCGCCCCGGTCTTCGACGTCCTCGTCGCGCACCACACGACCACTCATGTCCGCCTGTTCATGAACTGAACGCGGCCTCAACTGAACGCGGAATCGGCAAAGGATGCGACCCATGAAGAAGATCACGCGCATCGGCATCGGCGGCCCGGTCGGCTCCGGCAAGACCGCCATCATCGAAACCATCACCCCGCGTCTCATCGATCTTGGGATCAAGCCCCTGATCATCACCAACGACGTGGTGACGACCGAAGACGCCAAGCACGTCCGCCGCACGCTGAACGGCATCCTGGTCGAGGAGAAGATCGTCGGCGTGGAGACGGGAACCTGCCCGCACACCGCGGTCCGCGAAGACCCGACGATGAACATCGCCGCCGTCGAGGAGCTTGAGGCGAAGTATCCCGACAGTGACGTGATCCTGATCGAATCCGGCGGCGACAACCTGACGCTGACCTTCAGCCCGGCGCTGGCGGATTTCTACATCTACGTGATCGACGTCGCGGCGGGCGACAAGATCCCCCGCAAGAACGGTGCCGGCGTCTGCCAGTCCGACATCCTGGTGATCAACAAGAAGGACCTCGCCCCCTATGTCGGGGCAAGCCTTGAGGTCATGGACCGCGATTCCAGGCTGATGCGCGGCAAGAAGCCGTTCGTCTTCACCAACTGCAAGACGGGCGAGGGAATCGACGAGCTGATGCGTCTCATCCTCGACATGGCGCTGTTCGACGTGCGGGTCACGGCCCCGGCGAAGGCGCCCGCAAGGGCGAACACCTGACGCCATGGCGCTTCACGAACAACTCGACCGGCTGGACGCGGCGCGCGAACTGCGCGGCTTCAAGGCCGAACCGGCGCAGATGCGCGCCGCCGCGCCGGGAAAGGTCGGGGAACTCCGCCTCGGCTTCTCCCTGCGCGACGGGCGCTCGGTGCTGCATGACCTGTACCGCGTGGCGCCGCTGCTCGTTCAGCAGGCGCTCTACTGGGACGAGGCGATGCCGGAACTGCCGATCTGCTCGATCATCTCGGTCGGCGGCGGCATCCTCCAGGGCGACCGGTACAAGATCGACATCACGGTCGAGGAGGGGGCCTGTGCCCACGTCACCTCGCAAAGCGCCAACCGCGTCCACCAGATGGACGCGAACTACGCGTCCCAGCATCAGACCGTGACGGTCAAGAGCGGATCCTACCTGGAATATCTGCCCGACTTCACCATTCTCTACCGCGACTCCCGCTTCATCAGCCAGACCGACATCGTCATCGCGGAAGACGCGACGCTGCTCTATGGCGAAATGATCCTGGCCGGGCGCAAGCACCATCGTGCGGACGAACGATTCGGCCTCGACCTCCTGTCGCTCGCTGTCGCGGTCAGACGGCCCTGCGGCCGCAAGCTGTTCACCGAGAAAATCCTGATCGAGCGGGGGGACCCGACGATCGACTATCCGGGCGTCATGAAGGGCTACGACGCCTTCGCCAACATCATGTGCCTGACGCCGCCGGCCGTCGCCGGCCGCATCAAGGACCGGTTCGAAACCAATTTCGCAGGCGAGGCGCCGCGGGCGATCTCGGGCGTCTGCCGCCTGCCGAACGACGCCGGCCTCATGCTGCGTGCGGTGGGCGTGGAGACCTATGACGTGCGCAAGGAGGTGCGCCGGTTCTGGCGCATCGTCCGCGAGGAGGCGCGCGAACGCACATTGCCGGAAGAATTCCTGTGGCGCTGACCCCTGGGGACTGAGCATGTCCGAGGAAAGACCGAACTTTGCAATCGAGGCGCTGCGCGGCACCAGCCAGGTCTTCTTCATGGAGAACGCCCTGACCGGTGTGCTGTTCTTCGTGGCGATGGCCTACGCCTCCTACGCATCGGGCGTGTGGGCGACCACCATCGGCGCGGCAATCGGCGTCGTGGTGGCGACGTTCACGGCCCGATGGATGGGGTGCGACGAGAAATCGATCGCGTCCGGCCTCTATGGGTTCAACGGCGTGCTGGTCGGCGCGGCGCTGCCGACCTTCATTGCCGCTTCGCCCCAGCTATGGGTCTATGTCGTTGTCGGCTCCGCCGTCAGCACGGTCGTCACCGCGGCCTTCAGCGCCACGTTGACCGCCAAGTGGGAAATTCCCGGCTCCACCGGGCCGTTCGTCCTCACCGGCTGGCTGATGGTCGCCAGCGCCTATTCCTTCGGCGGGTTGCAGGTGATCGGATCCCCGCCGAAGCTTCCGACCGACTATGTGCATGGCCTTGCGGCGTTTCCCGGGCCGATGGAACTCGTGGAGATCTTCTTCCGCAACATCGGCCAGGTCTATCTGCTCGGCAGCTGGATCAGCGGCCTCATCATCCTCGTCGGCATCTTCATCGCCTCGGTGCCGGCGGGCGTCGCGGCCGTCGCCGGATCGCTGGTCGCCATGATCGTGTCGATCGCCATGGGCGCCGATCCGACCGTGGTCAGCCAAGGGCTGTACGGCTTCAGCCCGGTGCTGACCGCGATGGCGGTCGGCGTCATCTTTCTCAGCCCGACGCCGAGGGTCATCGTCTACGCGCTGGTGGCGACGGTGATGACCGTGTTCGTGCAAGGGGCGCTCGACGTCATCGTGGCGCCCGCAGGCATCCCATCCTTCACCGCCCCGTACGTGCTGACGATGTACCTGTTCATCGCCCCGAAGAAGCTGATGGCTCCGCACCCGCACAGGCCGGTGGTTGGTCATATGGTGGATCGGTAGCACAAGCCTGAAGGCCGCGGCCGCCTCGTTTCGTCCGGGTTGGCCACGCCCGGGTCGCCCCGCCGCCGGCTCACCCGGCACCAACAGAGGGAAGCATCATGCAAGGCATAAATTCAGGCAACACGGCCTTTATCCTCCTGTGCACCGCACTGGTGTGCATGATGACCCCGGCGCTGGCGCTGTTCTACGGAGGGCTGGTCAAGCAGCGCGACGTACTGTCGATCATGATCCAGAACTTCGTCTGCATGGGCGTGGTGGGGCTGATCTGGGTGTTCGGCGGTTTCAGCCTCGTCTTCGGTCCCGACATCGGCGGGGTCATCGGCAGCATCGCGCCCTATTTCGGCATGTATCACGTGGGCATCCAGCCCCACCCGAACTTTGGGCCGACCGTCCCCTTCATCATGGTGTTCGCCTATCAGATGATGTTCGCCATCATCACGCCCGCGCTGATGACGGGTGCGTTCGTCGGGCGGATCCGCTTCGGGGCCTATCTGGTCTTTATCGCCGTCTGGACCATCCTGGTCTATCTGCCGGCCGCCCACTGGGTCTGGGGCGGCGGCTTCCTCGCCAAGCTCGGCGTTGTCGATTTTGCCGGCGGCATCGTCATTCACACGACCGCCGGCTTCTCGGCGCTGATGACGGCGGCCTACCTCGGCAAGCGCAAGCTCGCCCCCGGAGAGACCGAATCCGAGCCGGCCAGCCTTCCGATGGTGGCGCTGGGCGCGGGCCTGCTGTGGTTCGGATGGTTCGGATTCAACGCGGGCGGGGCCTACGCGGCCGATGCGCTGGCGGCCTACGCCTTCACCAACACCATGCTGGCCGGCGCCATCGCCATGCTTGTGTGGATGTTCTGGGAGTGGTGGGAGAGCGGGCACCCGACCTTCTCCGGCGTGCTGGTCGGCGCGGTGGCTGGCCTTGCCACCGTCACCCCCGCCTCCGGCTATGTCGAACCCATGGCCGGGCTTCTCATCGGCGCCATCGGCGCGACCGTCTGTTTCCACGCCAAGCATGTGCAGAAGCGGCTGAACATCGACGACACGCTTGAGGTCTGGCGGGCACATGGCGTCGGCGGCATGACCGGGGCGATTCTCATCGGCATCCTCGCAAGTCCGCACATCAACCAGGTGTCCGCGGGCTTCCGCCAGTTGGGGGTCCAGGTGCTCGCCGTCGTGGTCACCGCCGTCTATGCCAGCGCCATCACCTACGGCATCCTGAAGGTGCTGGATGGGATGGGTGTGCTCCGGGTACCGGCCGCGATTCAGGAAAAAGGGCTCGACACACCCTTCTATGGCGAGCGCGCCTTCAATCTCTGGAACATGGATCGCGGAAGTCCGAAGTGATCTCCGGTGCGGGGGCCGCCCCAATGGATCTGACGCTCACGATCTTCGTTCTCGTCTATGTCGCCATGGCGTTGGGCCATCTGCCGGGCTTTCTGCTCGACAGGACCGCCGCGGCGCTGGTCGGCGCGATGCTTCTGATCGCGCTGGGCCGGATCACCCCGGCGGCCGCGTGGCAG
>JAEZPL010000097.1 GCA_023413605.1 Pseudomonadota bacterium | reverse complement strand
GAGCAGGGCGGCGGACGCGTACGCATCATGACGGTGCACGGCTCCAAGGGCTTGCACGCACCCATCGTCTTCCTGCCCGACACGCTGGGCACGCCGACGCAGAGCCCGCCGATCCTGTGGCCGGACGACGGCTGCCCCGTTCCCCTGTTCGCCGCGCGCCGCAGCCAGGAGGACGCGCTGTGCGCCGAGGCCCGCGCCCGCGCCAACCGCCGCCGCGACCAGGAGTACAGGCGCCTGCTGTACGTCGCACTGACGCGTGCGGAGGACCGGCTGTACGTCTGCGGCTACCAGGGCAAGCGGGAACCGTCGGAGAGCTGTTGGTACAAGCTGGTCGAGGCCGCGATGGGCGAGATCGGCATCCAGCACGCCTTCGACTTCACCGGCTTCGGCCCCGATGGCTGGGCCGGCGACGGCTGGCGCCTGTTCGACCCGCAGATATCCGCACCGAAACCCGACGGCGCCGGCGCCGGCCGCGTGCTGGAAGCCCACGCGCCGGCCCCTTGGCTGACCGCCAAGGCGCCGGAGGAGCCGGAACCGTCCCGCCCCCTCACCCCGTCCCGTCCCGACGGGGACGAGCCGGCGGTGCGGTCGCCCCTTGGGGAGGACGACGGAGCACGCTTCAAGCGCGGCATCCTCGTGCACCGGCTGATGCAGACCCTGCCCGACCTGCCCCCGGACGCGCGGGAGGCCGCCTGTCGCCGCTTCCTGGCCCGCCCGGCGCACGACCTGTCGCCCGCGCAGCAGGACGAGTTGACGGACGAGACGATGGCGGTGGTGAACAACCCGGACTTCGTTCACCTGTTCGGCCCCAATTCCCGCGCGGAGGTGCCGGTGGTCGGCGTGGTGGACGGGCGCGCCCTGTCCGGCCAGATCGACCGGCTGGTGGTGGACGGCGACACGGTCTGGATCGTGGACTACAAGACCAACCGCCCGCCGCCCCGCCGGGTGGAGGACGTGCCGCCCGTCTATGCCCGCCAGATGGCCGCCTACCGCGGCGCTTTGACTGCCGTGTACCCCGGCAAGCGGGTGCGCTGCCTCCTCCTGTGGACGGACGGACCCTATTTGATGGAGCTGCCGTAACGGAATTGCTTCGCTGGTTTCGGGGGCGGAACTTTTCAACGCCGGCTGGGTTGCAGGAACCGGCGGATTGGGTTGAACGGGCCGCATTTGCGGCCCTGCTTGACCGGCGAGGGGCGACGGTCCTACATTTTGGCAAATTCCACAGACAGGGATGGGAACGCCGACGGCTGAGATCCTGCACGGCGGCACCCCTGAACCCAGGCAAGAGGTCACATGAGCAACCCCATCAAGGTCACCGACGACAGCTTCGAACAGGACGTGCTGAACGCTGACGGTCCGGTCCTGGTCGATTTCTGGGCGGAGTGGTGCGGCCCCTGCAAGATGATCGCTCCGGCGCTCGACGACCTCGCCAAGGAGTATGGCGGCAAGGTTACCGTCGCCAAGCTGAACATCGACGACAACCCCGGCACCCCGACCAAGTACGGCGTGCGCGGCATCCCGACGCTGATGATCTTCAACAAGGGCCAGGTCACGGCCACAAAGATCGGCGCGCTGCCGAAGGGCGCCCTGTTCCAGTGGGTCGACTCCGCGCTCTGATCCGCGCCGGACGGCAATCCGCGACAAAGCCTCGCCCCTCCGGCGGGGCTTTTTGCATTTCGGTCCTTGCGGCGGCTTGGCCGCCCCCGCAGACTGTGCGGCGATGGCCTACCGTCTGCCGCCCCTCAACACCCTGCGCCTGTTCGAGGCCGCCGGCCGCCAGCTCAGCTTCAAGGCGGCGGCGGAGGAACTGCACCTGACGCCCAGCGCGGTCAGCCACGGCATCCAGACGCTGGAGGACTGGCTGGGGGTGGAACTGTTCCTGCGCGGCAACCGCAGCCTGACGCTGACGCCAGCCGGACAGGCCTTCCTGCCCCGCGTGCGCGATGCGCTGCACGCGCTGGCGCTGGCGACGGAAAGCGTGCCGGGCCGCAAGCCCAGCGGCCGGCTGTCGGTCAGCACCACCCCCACCTTTGCGCTTCGCTGGCTGATTCCCCGCCTGTCCGCCTTCCGCGACCTGCACCCGACCATCACCGTGGACCTGGACACCGCCCACCGCGTGATGGAGTTCCCGCGCGACGGCATCGACGTCGGCATCCGGCTCGGCCGCGGCCCTTGGCCCGGACTCGCCGCGCTGAAGCTCCTCGATGAGGATCTGGTGCCTGTGGCCGCTCCGGCGCTGGCCGCGCGCATCGCCGCTCCCGCCGACCTCGCCACCGTTCCCCTGCTCTATGTCGCCAGCGTGACGGAGGACTGGACCACCTGGGCGGAGGCCGCCGGCCTTCCGGCGGCGGCGCTGGGCGACGGGCTTGGCCGGGGCCTGCGCTTCGACACGATCCACATGGCCGTGGACGCCGCCGTGCGCGGCCTGGGCGTCGCCATCGGCCGGCGCCCGACCGTGGACCCGGAGTTGGAATCCGGCCGCCTGGTCGAGGTGGCGGCCCCCCGCCTGCGCGCCCACGCCGGCTGGTGGCTGGTCACCGCCCGCGACAGCCTGCGCCGCCCGGAGGTCGCCGCTTTCCGCGCCTGGATGCGCGCGGAGTTCGGGCCAGCCCGATAAAAAATCCGGCCGATAAAAGCCCGCGTGAATTCCACTCACCCGACGGTGAGGAGGTCTCGTTTGCCGGAGTTTCACGGCGGGCGGATCCTGGCGTCCTGTTGCACCCGCAATCGGAGACCGTCCATGGCCGTGCAGGATTTTCCCCGCTGCAAGGCACGCCCGCACGCAGCGCCGTCCGTCCTCGGCTGGCTCGCCCGCGTTTGGGAGAACCGGCGCCAGCGCGCGGAGCTGCTGTCGCTCACCGAGCGGGAATTGCGGGACATCGGCGTCACGCGCTACGACGCGCTGAAGGAAGCCCGCAAATCCATCTGGCGCTGACCGTCTGCCTCGCCCCGACCCCGGACGGGCCTCAGCCCCCGGCCTTCAGGGAGTCGATGCGGGCGCGGATCAGCGCGTATTCCGGGTCGTTCGGCTGGAACTGCGCCAGCAGGCGGGTCCACATCTCCGACGCCTCCGCGGTCTCGCCGATGCCGGCGGCGTTGAGGCCAAGCAGCCACAGCGCGTCGCGGTTGGACGGCTCGGCGCTGAGCGCCTGACGCAGGGCGGCGACGGCCTCGGCCGGCATGGCGCCCGGCTTGTCCGTGGCCGGTTCCGCCGACAGGATGGCGGAGGCGTGGGCGACCAGCACGTCGGGGCGGTTCGGCGCCTGCTCCTTGGCCTTGCGGGTGGCCTCGACGGCCTTCTGCCGCTCGCCGAGCACGCCGTAGGAACGGGCGAGTTTCAGCCAGCCGTCCACGTCGGCGGGATTGGTCTCCAGCTTGGCCGCCAGACCGTCGACCATGCCGCGGACCATCTGGTCCTGCTCCTGCTGGGCGGCACCGGACTCCTGGTTCTGCGCGGTGGGCTTCTGTTCCGGCGGCAGCGGTTTCGGGGTCACGCTGGCCGGATCGAGGTTCAGCGCCTGGGCCACCTGCTGGATCTGCGCCTTGACCACCGGCACCCAGGGCGCGTCGGCGGGCGATTCGGCCATCAGGGCGCTCCAGCGCTCCAGCGCCGACTTCAGGTCGCCGGCCTGGAATCGGGCCAGCGCGGCGTAGAAGCGGGCGCGCGGCTCCTTCGGATCCTTGGCCAGAATGGCGTCGAAGGCGTTGCGGGCCTCCTCCGGCACGGTGCCGCCGTTGCCGGTGGTCAGCACCTCGGCGTAGGAGCCCAGGATTTCCGGGTCGTTCTTGGACAGGGCGGCAGCCTTGCGCAACGCGTCGGCGGCTTCCGGATAGCGGCCCATCTTGGCGTAAGCCTGCCCCAGGATGGACCAGCCCTGCGGGTCGTCGGGGCTCTGCTCCAACTGGGCCTTCAGCTTGTCCATGGCCGCCAGAACGTTCTTCGGCGGGCCGCCGCGCTCCTGGTCCAGGTTTCGGGAGGCGAGCGGCTGGGCCGGCACCTCCGGACGCCCGAGCTTGCCGTAGACGGCGAGCGCGCTGAGCGGCAGGGCGATCACCAGCAGGCCGGCCAGGATCTTCGCGCTGCGCGGGGCGGCGGGCGGTGCTGCGGCGTCGGCCTTTTCCTCGGCCACGGCGAGCATGCGCCTGCCGATCTCCGCCTTGGCGGCGGCGGCCTGCGCCTCGCTGATCAGGCCGCGCGCCCGATCGCGTTCCAGCTCGTTCAACTGGTCCCGGTAGACTTCCAGGTCGAAGGCGGATCGCGAATCGGCGGTGCGCGTCCGGGTCTTCAGCAGCGGCGGGACGATCAACACCATCACGCCGGCCGTCATCACGGCGGCCAGGATCCAGAACAGCATCAGGCGTCTTCCTTCCGGAGCAAGGCGTCCAGACGCCGGCGCTCGTCCTCGGTCAGGGGGGCGGTGTCGCCGCCCGCGGCGACGGCGGCGCCCTTGCGGCCGCGCAGGTAGACGGCCGTGCCGACGGCGCCGATGGCGAGGACCACGAAGGGCCCGATCCACAGGAACAGCGTCGTCGCCTTGAAGGGCGGGCGCAACAGCACATAGTCGCCGTAGCGGTCGGTGACGTAATGCAAGACCTGGTCGTTGCTGTCGCCGGCCTTCAGCCGATCCCGCACCAGCACGCGCAGGTCGCGGGCGAGCGGGGCGTTCGAGTCGTCGATCGACTGGTTCTGGCAGACGAGGCAGCGCAGATCCTTGCTGATCTCACGCGCGCGGCCTTCCAGCGCCGGGTCGGGCAAAACCTCGTCGGGCTGCACGGCCCAAGCGATGGTGGGTGCCGCGACCGGTGTCAGGGCCAGGAGTGTGGCGAGGAAAAGCGCTTTCACGACGCGGCCCTCAGATGCTTGATCATGGGCAGGAGCTGCTCCTCCACCACCTGCGGGGTCAACGGGCCGACCTGCTTGAAGCGGATGCGCCCCTGACGGTCGATCAGGTAGGTTTCCGGCACGCCGTAAACGCCCCAATCAATGGACACGCGCCCGTCCATATCGACGCCGACGCTGGCGTAGGGGTCGCCGTTGCGCCGCAGCCAGTCGACGGCGTCCTGCGTCTTGTCCTTGTAGTTGATGCCGCGCACGGTCACGCCCAGTTCCTTCGACAGGCGGGTGATGACCGGGTGTTCCGCCTTGCAGGGGATGCACCAGCTGGCGAAGACGTTCACCAGCGTCACGTCGCCCTTCAGCATCGGCGTGGACAGGCCCTCCTTGTGGCCCGCCAGGGCCGGCAGCGCGAATTCCGGCACCGGCTTGTCGATCAGGGCGGAGGGGATGTCGCGCGGGTCGCGGTCGAACCCCCGCAGGAAGGCCGCGCCAACACCGACGAACAGCAGCAGCGGCAGCAGATAGATCAGGCGACGCATCGGGTGGACCTTACTCGGCGGGCTGCATGGCGGGCTTGGAGGCGGCGCGGCGGCGTTCCGGCGCACCAACGCGGAAGCGGCGGTCGGACAGGCTGACCAGCCCGCCGATCATCATCCCCAGCGAGCCGATCCAGATCCACGGCACCAGCGGGTGATGGTACAGCCGCACGGTCCAGGCCGTGCCGTTCTGCGTCGGGTCGCCCAGCGCCACATAGACGTCGGACAGCCAGGTGGTGTGGATCGCCGCCTCGGTCGTCGTCATGCGGGTGACCGGATAGCTGC
>JAEZPL010000066.1 GCA_023413605.1 Pseudomonadota bacterium | reverse complement strand
GGGACGACGACCGCAAGCCCGGCCTGATCCTGCGCGGCAACCTGCTGGAAGGACCGAAGCTGGTCTGGCGGGTTTCGGCGCTGCGCGGCTTCGCCCTGATGGGATTCTGCTTTTCGGCGATCCAGCTGTCGCTGATGGCCTTCACCGTCAACATGCTGGTGCACGACCTGGACTGGTCCATCGTCGCGGCGGGCTTTGCCGTGTCGGTGATGCAGGCGGCGGGAGCGGCGGGGCGCATCGGCTGGGGACTGCTGGCCGACCGGCTGAAATCCGGCGTGGCGGTGCTGGCCGGGATCGGCGTGCTGTCGATGGCGGCGGCCTTCGCCACCGCGGCGCTCGCCCCCGGCTGGCCGGTGGGCGCGGTGGTCGCCGTGCTGGCGGTGTTCGGCACCGCCGCCATCGGCTGGAACGGCGTGTTCCTGGCCGAGGTCGCGCGGGTTTCGCCCCCCGGTGCGGCGAGCACGGCGACGGGCGGGGCGATGATGTTCACCTTCACCGGCGTCGTCGTCGGGCCAGCGCTGTTCGCCTCCCTCTTCAACATCGTCGGCAGCTATGGGCCGACCTTCGCGCTGATGGCCGTCTTCCCGGTGGCGGGGGCGGCGGCGGTGCTGTGGTCCGCCCGGCGCAAGATCAACACCCTCGACCAAGGCGCCTAGCGCCGCCGAAGCGGAACCGGCACGGCGTTCGGCACCGTTGCCCTTCGGCAACGGCGGACGCCGCGCATTCGGGCGTTGCCGCCCCTGCAATCCTGCTTCCCTCTTTTCGATGTGAACAAGGGTCCGCCACCCGGCGTTGCTGGTCGCGTTCGGACCCGCGTCCAGAGGGGCAGACGGACATCTCATTCCCCCTGCCCCCTCCCTGCCGGATACCCCACCCGACTCGGACGGGTTCCCCCACCGGATCGCTGCAACCCGTCTTTCGCAACCGCGTTCTTGATCAGACACTGTGCGCATAATGCCCCCGGCCGGAAAACAGGAGAAAATAGAAATGAAATGCAAGATTGCGAAAAACATCCATCAGATGACTATTGGGTAAGATCCTTCGCCGCCTTTTCCGTCAACATTCCGCCGGAAAGCACGCGCAAATGGATATGAGGACTCTTACTCTTGGCGAAAACAGTTCCGTCATTGATGTTCAAATGCTTCCGATCACCCATGTCGACAATTTATATGGGTTGTGGACCGACCTCGAAGGCCGCTCGGATGGCTCCTTCTTCCTATCCTGGCAATGGATTGGAAACTGGCTGAAATTTCTTCCGCCAAAAGCGCGTCCACATGTCCTGATCGCATCCCGGCAAGGGACGGTCGTCGGGCTGGCGCTGCTGTGCCCGCGAACCCTGTGGCGCTTCGGCCTCCTGCGCACGCGGTGCTGGCTGCTGCACGAAACCGGCGAGCGAATGTTCGACCGCCTGTTCATCGAATACAACGGAATCCTGGCCGACCGGCACTGCGCGGGCGCGGTGCTGACCGCCTGTTTCGACTGGCTGGGCCGGCGCCTGCCCAATTGGGACGAGCTGGTGCTGGGCGGGCTGGAGCCGGCGGCGGAGGCCGCCGTCCGGCGCGTCGCCCATGGGCAGGGCCACACCCTTCAGGTGCGCACGGCCGACAGCACGCAATGGGTGGATCTGGACCTCGTGCGCAAGCGCGAGAGGGATTATCTGTCCACCATCGGCAAGAACACCCGCGCGGCGGTGCGGCGGGCCATGCGCCTGTACGGCGAGCGCGGCCCGCTGGAATACCGCGTGGCCGGCACCGTGGACGAGGCGTTGGAGGATTTCCAGGCCATGGAGGTGCTGCACCAGTCCACCTGGACGTCCCGCGGGCAGGCCGGCGCCTTTTCCAACCCGGCCTTCCGCCCGTTCCACGAACGGCTGATCGCCACTGGCGTGCCGAAGGGAGCCGTGCGCCTCTGCCGCGTCAGCGTCGGCGGGCAGCCCATCGGCTTTCTCTACAATTTCGTCCATCGCGGGCGCGTGATGAACTACCAGGGCGGCTTCGCCTACGAGCAGGACAAGCGCCTGAAACCCGGACTGGTCAGCCACGTCCTGGCCATCGAGGACACCCTTGCCCGCGGCGAGCGCTGCTACGACTTCATGTCCACCCCGGCCGGCCACAAGCCGCTGCTGTCCAACGCCGAGCATCCGATGAACTGGATCGCGCTTGGCCCCGACCGGCTGAGCCGCCAGATCGACGCCCATCTGCGCCGCGCCAAGGCCGGGCTGGCGGAGCGGCTGAAGCGGCTGCCGCGCAGCCCGCTGGCCTCGATGAACCGCTGATGAACCAGCCGGACCGGCCCGAACCGATCCGAACCGATCAAGCGACCGCAACACACTGGCGGAGGGCTCCATCGTGAAGAACACCGACCGGAAGGAAGCCCTGGCCTGCGTCATGGGCGACATGGACATGGTGCGCCCGCTGGGGCTGGCGGGGGTGCGCTGCGCCGTGGTCACCCACCCCGGCAGTCCGGCCCTGCATTCCCGCTACACCAGCGACTCCATCCTGTGGGACGATGCCGCGGGAGATCCAGGCGACCTCGTGGAGGCGCTGCTGCGCTTCGGCCGCCGGCAGCCGGCGCCGCCGGTGCTGTTCTACCAGGACGACACGCAGCTTCTGCTGGTGTCGCGCAACCGCAGCCGCCTGCGCCAAGCCTTCCGCTTCGTCCTGTCCGGGACGGAGCTGGTGGAGGATCTGGTGGACAAGGGTCGTTTCCAGGCCCTGGCCGAGCGGCTGGACCTGCCCGTCCCGGCGACCCGCCGCCTGCACCCCACCCGCGACGACGCACCCGGTTCCCTCGACCTGCGCTTTCCCGTCATCGTCAAGCCGCTGACCCGCCGGAAGGTGTGGGACGAGGCCGAAGGGTTCGGCAAGGCCATCCAGGTCGACAGCCTGGAGGATCTGCGCGCGCTGTGGCCCCGTCTGGCCGCGGTCGGGCTGGACGTGCTGGCGCAGGAAATGATCCCCGGCCCGGAATCGCGGATCGAGAGCTACCACGTCTATGTCGACCGGGGCGGCGGCATCGCCGGAGAGTTCACCGGCCGCAAGATCCGCACCTACCCGCTGGACTACGGGCACAGCACCGCCCTGACCATCACCGACGAACCCGACGTGGCGGCGCTGGGCCGCGCGCTGGTGGAAAGGCTGGACCTGCGCGGCGTCGCCAAGTTCGACTTCAAGCGCGGGCCGGACCGACGGCTGCACCTGCTGGAGGTCAACCCGCGCTTCAACCTGTGGCACCATCTGGGCGCGGTGGCCGGCGTGAACCTGCCGGCGCTGGTCTACGCCGACGCGGTGGGCCTGCCCCGCCCCGCCGCCGCGAAGGCGCGGGCCGGCGCCTGCTGGTGCCACATCACCAAGGACCGGCTGGCCGCGAAGGAAAGCGGCGTGTCCATGGCCGCGTGGCTGCCCTGGATGCTGCGTTGCCAGGCCAAGGCCGTTACCCTGGACGACCCGATGCCGTTCCTGTGGAACCGGTTCGCGCGCTTTCTGCCCTCCGGCACCCGCCACGGGCACCCGCCCGACCACGCCCTGAAGGCGCAGTGAGCGGCGATCAAAAATGAAAATCGGCATTCTGTCGGACATCCACGCCAACCTGGAAGCGTTGCAGGCCACGCTGTCCGACATGGAATCGGCGGGGGTGGAGCGGATCATCTGCCTGGGCGACATCGTCGGCTACAACACCAACCCGGCGGAGTGCATCGCCCTGCTGCGGGAGGCCGGCGCGCTGTGCATCGCCGGCAACCATGACCGCGCGGTCACCCGGCAGATCCCGACGGACGGCTTCAGCGTCCGCGCCATCCGGGCGGTCGCCTGGACGCACAAGCGCCTGTCGGCGGAGGACATCGCGTGGCTGTCCGGCCTGCCGCTGAAGGCCAGCCTGGACGGTCATCTCGCCATCGTCCACGGGGCGCTGCACGTCGACTCCGGCTGCGAATTGGTGCGGCTGGACAGTGATGAGCGCCGCCGGCTGACCGCGCAGGCGCTGATGCGCCACCCCTCCGGTGCCCGCGTCTGCGCCTTCGGCCACACGCACCGGCTGGGCATCCACGAATATCGCGATGGAAAGGTGTGGGAGCACGGCACCGATGGAAGCGCCGATGGGGAGGTCCGCCTGCGCGACGGATCCGCCTATCTGCTGAATCCCGGGACGGTGGGTGAGCCCCGCACGGAGGAACGCCGCGCGACCTATCTCGTTTTCGACACTGCGCGGCGGACGGTCGGCGTTCGGCGGGTTGCCTACGACGACGCCACGGCTTTCGCCAAGACCCGGAAGGCCGGCATCGAACCGCGCCGCCTGCTGTCCATCCCCGCGCCGATCCGCTCCACGCTCCAGGACGGGCTGCGGCGGGTCGGGCTGTACGAGATGGTGCGGCGGGTTCTGAACTCGTGACGCCGTTCAGTGAACTCGTAGCGCCGTTCAGTGAACGGTGGCGTACATCAGCAGAGTGGCCGTGAGCGGCAGGAGTGCGAGCAGGAGCTTGAACATGATCGTATGTGTACTTATCCCCGATGGGCGGGGACAGTAGCGGTCTGCGCGGGGAATTTCTGTGACAATCGTCACAGGCATGGGCGTATTTTTGTCACAGCAGCCATGCCTGTGACGCCAGGACCGGTCAGGCCGGAGACCGTTATGCCGGGCTTATCATGCCGGATGGCGGTCCTTGTACTTCACGATCACGTACAGCGCGTGCACCATGCCCGGAATGTAGCCGAGCAGGGTCAGCAGCACGTTGATCCAGAATTGGACGCCGAACCCCACCTGGAGGAAGACGCCCAGCGGCGGCAGCAGCAGTGCCAGTATGATGCGAATCAGGTCCATGCCTGAACAACACCCGGCACCGCTTCCGGTTCCGTAACCCGTTACCGCCGTGCTCTAAAGCGAATTGACATTCGCTTTAGATTTAAACGACCTCACTTGCCGGTCGGGCTTCGGCCGCACGAGTGGCCGGGACCGCGGTCGCGGTCCAAAGCGGATCGCAATCCGCTTTAGCGCCGAGGCCCGAAGCGTCGGCGCGGGGCGCCGCGGAAGCCGGCCTTGGGCGGGGGCTCGCGCCGGTTGCCGGCGGATCGGGCGCCGCGTGTGGCGAGCAGGTCCGACAGGCGCCGGCTGACCTCCGCGCGGCGGCTGCGCACGGCCTCGCGCTCCGGGAACAGCTTGGGGAATTTGCGGGCCGCCCAGTAGTAAAGGTCGCAGGCGCGCGACGCCGCCTCCAGCGCCGCCCCGTCCAACCCCTCCAGCCGGGCCGGGACGATGCGCCCGATGGACATCGCCTCCCCCGCCTCCACCGCGCCGATGATGGTCGCCAGGATGCGGGCTTCCGCCTCGTCCTCCAGGTCGGCGGGGGCGAGCAGGAGGTCGAGCTTCGCGGACAGCGGCAGCCGCCGCTCGTCCAGCATCACCGCCAAGCGCCGCATGGTGGACAGGTCGCCGACCCGGTAGGGCGAGTCCGCCGTGCGCGCGTCGGCGAAGCAATCCACCAGCAGCACCGTCTCCTCCGTGCCGAGATAGTCGGCCAGCCGGGCGAGCATCCCGCGCGTCGGGCGGACGGACAGCGGTGCCGTGGGCAGCAGGCGCCCGTCCGCCTTTTCCAGCAGTTGGCGGAGCGCCTGCGGCGTGCCACGGCCGACCACGCCGAACTCCCCCGATTCGAACCGGCCGAAGCGGCCGGCGCGGCCGGCGATCTGCTTCACCTCCGTCGCGGTCAGCGGGCGGACGGTGCGGCCGTCGTATTTTTCCAGCGCGGTGAACAGCACGCGCCGGCAGGGCAGGTTCAAGCCCATGCCGATGGCGTCGGTCGCCACCACCACGTCCGCCTCGCCGGACAGGAAGCGCGCGGCCTCGCGCCGCCGCACCTCCGGCGCCAGCGCGCCGTAGACCGCCGCCACGGACAGGCCCTTGGCCCGCAGCGTGTCGCGCACGCTGTGCACCTCGCGCCGGGAAAAGGCGATCAGCGCGTCGCCGGGTTCCACCTCCTCCCAGTTCAGGCGGCGGTCGATCATGGTCAGGGGCACCTTGCGCTCCAGCTCCACCACCTCCAGCCGTTCGCCCAGATGCTCCGCCGCTCGCTCCACCAGAGGACGGGCCTCGGGCGCGCCCAGGATGTAGACGGTTTCCGCCGGGGCCCCCATCAGCGCCGCCGTCCAGGCCCAGCCGCGGTCGGGGTCGGCGAGCATCTGGATCTCGTCGATCACCGCGACCTCCACCGGCCGGTCAGGATCCATCATCTCGATGGTGGAGGCGGTGTGGCGGGCGCCGGGGGTCGGGATCGCCTCCTCCCCCGTCAGCAGCGCCGCGGGCGTGCCCTCAGCGTTCAGCCGCTCCATCACCTCCAGCGCCAGCAGGCGCAGCGGGGCGAGGTAGACGCCGTCATAGGCGCCCTTCAGCGCCTCGATGGCGTGGTGCGTCTTGCCGGAGTTGGTGGGGCCGACCACCAGCACCAGCCGCCGCCCCAGCCCGCGCGCCACGGGGAACAGCCGTTCGAACCGGGCGAAGTCGAAATGCCGGTCCACATAGGCCCGGCCGCGCGATTCCGCCCGCTCCCGCCGCCAGGTGTCGAACTCCCGGTCCCAGCGGTCGAGCAGCTCGTCCACGCCGTGCCGATTGCGGGCCGCGCGGTGCAGCCGGTCCGCAAGGCTGGCGAAGGTCCAGGCGTCCGTCCGTCCGTCTTCCGCCTCCCCCGCTTCCCCGGCGTAGCGGCGCAGGCGGGCGGCGGTGCGGGACAGCGCCTCCTCCAGCGCGGAGGCCAGGGCCGGGTCGCCCTCCAGCCGCAGGGTCAGTTCCTCGTCGGTCAGGTCGGCCAGTTCCAGCACGTCCAACGTGCGCGAGACCTGAAGGCGCACCGGGGCCGGCAGGCCGGGCCAGGGAAGCTCGTCCGTCCGGGTGGCGCGCACGCGGGTGCGGTCGTCGGCGGGGTGCAGGGCCGTGGACCAGCCCTCCAGCGCGCGGCGCCCCTGGGCCAGCAGGTCGTTCCGCCGCCGGGCGCGGTCGAGCATGCCCTGGATTTCCAGCACGATGGCCTCCCGCCGCTCCGCCGGGACCAGCAGGTCACGCTTGCCCTTCGGCAACGGCAGGCCGAGCGGCACGAGGCCGTGCCGTTCCGCATGCTCCACCCGCGCCACGCCCACCACGGCCGGCGTCACCACGTCGGGGTGCGCGGCGGCCAGTTCGAAGACCAGATGCGGGTCGGCCGGAACACCGTCGGCGGCAAACATATCGTCGGAAACGGGCATCTCACTCTCACAAGGCAGCGCCGGTGGGCCGATGCGGCCCTTCTGACAAACTTTTCACAAAATCACACTGGCGGTTCGCGCCCATACGTGTCATGAGCCACA
>JAEZPL010000045.1 GCA_023413605.1 Pseudomonadota bacterium | reverse complement strand
GACCTGCCCTGGCGCGCCAAGCCGGGGGAGGTTGCCGACCCCTACCGCGTCTGGCTGTCGGAAATCATGCTCCAGCAGACCACCGTGCCGGCCGCCGCGCCCTATTTCCGCGCCTTCACGGAACGCTGGCCGACCGTGCGCGAACTGGCGTCCGCCCCGCTGGACGACGTGCTGGTGGCCTGGGCGGGGCTCGGCTACTACGCGCGGGCGCGCAATCTTTACAAGTGCGCGCAGGTCGTGGCGAACGAACTGGGCGGGCGCTTCCCGGATCGGGAGGCCGACCTGCTGGAACTGCCGGGCATCGGAGCCTACACCGCCGCGGCGATCGCCTCCATCGCCTTCGGGCGCAAGGCGACGGTGGTGGACGGCAACGTGGAACGGGTGGTCGCCCGAACCTTCGCGGTCGAGGAACCGCTGCCGAACGTGAAGCCGAAGCTGCGCGCGCTGGCCGCCACGCTGACGCCCGACGAGCGCCCCGGCGACTACGCCCAGGCGATGATGGACCTGGGCGCCACGGTCTGCACCCCGCGCAAGCCGAAATGCATGCTCTGCCCCTGGGCCGAATGGTGCGAGGCGCGGGCGGCCGGCATCCAGGAGGAACTGCCGCGCAAGGCCCCCAAGGCCGACAAGCCGACCCGCCGCGGCGTCGCCTATTGGCTGCTGAATCCGGACGGCGCCGTTCTGCTGCGCCGGCGGGCGGAGGACGGGCTTCTGGGCGGCATGACGGAGGTGCCCTCCACCGGCTGGGGCGCCGCCGTTCCCACCGACTCGGCCGTGGAGCGCGAAGCGCCGCTGGCGGCGCCCTGGCGCCGGCTGCCGGGCACGGTCCGCCATACTTTCAGCCATTTTCACCTGGAACTTGGTGTGGTCGCCGCCAGGGCCGGCGATGGCTGGCAGCGCGCCGACGGCCTGTGGGTCCCGGTGGACCGGCTGGGTGGGCAGGCGCTTCCCTCCGTCATGATGAAGGTGGTGCGCCACGCCCTTGCCCACGCATGATCGCAAGGAGAAAGGGCAAGGCATGGTGCGGCGGGCTTTCCTGGTTTTCCTGACGGTGCTGGCCGTGGCCGCATCGGTGATCCCGGCGGCGATGGCGGCGGAACCCAAGACGAAGGCGGCCAAGGACGCTCCCCCGTCGAAGCGGTCGGTGTCTCTGGAACTGGTGCTGGCGGTGGACGGTTCCGCCTCCATCACCGATGGCGACCTGGAATTCCAGTTGCAGGGGCATGCCGCGGCCTTCCTCGACCCCTCCCTGGCCGACGCGGTGTCGGCGGGCGGCGTGGCCGCGACCCTGGTGGTCTTCTCCGGCCCGCACAGCCTGCGTGTGCTGGTGCCCTGGACGATCCTGAGCAGCGGCGAGGACGCCAAGGCCTTTTCCGCGAAGATCGCGGCGGCGCCGCGCGGCTTTCAGGCGGATTCCACCGCGCTTGGCAGCGCCATCGACGATGCCGCGAAGCTGTTCGACGGCAACGGGATCGAGGCGCCGCGCAAGGTCATCGACATCGTGTCCAACGGCTTTTCCAACAGCGGCCCCGACCCGTCCGGCGCGCGCGACCGCGCGGAGAGGCGCGGGATCACCATCAATGCGCTGGCGATTCTCGATGAATTTCCGTGGCTTGAGGACTATTACCAGGAAAATGTCATCGGTGGTGCCAACTGTTTCGTCAAGACGGCCATGGACCGCGACAGCTTTGTCGAAGCGTTGCGGCAGAAGCTGATCCAGGAAATCGCCGCGCTTCCCGCCGCGCACCGGGTCGTCACGGCCGCCAATCTTTAGCCTGCGGTGCTAAGCCGCTGCCCAACGCAACAGAATCACCTGGAGGCGATGGGCGATGGGCGTTAGTTTACTCTGGCGTGCAGGCGCCGGAGCCATGGGCATCCCCGGGTATGTCAATATCGGCGGCCGCACGTCATCCGCGCGAGTGGCTGGGAACGGGGCATGCAGGATCGGGTGCCGGTGCAGCCGGCAGACAATGCCGTGGCGGACGCTGCCGTGGCCGACATCGGGGAGGGGGGCGGCCGCGCGGAGAATGCGCCGTCCAGGGGGCGTTCCGGCCGCAAGCCGCGCCTTCAGGCCGTGGCGCTGCTGCTGGTCGGCACCGTGGCCCTGGTGCTGGCCACACTGACCGGCGTGGTCGGGGCCGCCTTTCTCGGCATCGTCGGCATCGCGGAGGAGGCGCGCGACACGATCGTGCCGCGCATCAGCGCCCAGCACCAGAACGCCATGACCGCGGCGCAGCTGAGCCGGCTGGCCGAGGTGGTCCTGAACAGCCGCGACCGCACCCGCCGCGCCGCCGCGCTGGAGGAGGCGGAGGCGCTGGCCAGCCAATTCGCCCTGGTGGTGGACGTCTCGGTCCTGGAAAAGCTCGATCTGGCGCTCAACGCGGTGCGGCGGAGCAACCACCGGGCGGACCTGATCGACGCCCTGTCGGCCAGCATCCGGGAAATCCTGCTGGGCGTGGACGACGCGCTGGCGCAGGGCACCACGCTGCTTGCGGAACCGGACAGGGCGGTGCAGGACTACGCCTTCCTCAGCAACCTCTACCATCTGCGCCGCCTGTACGGCGAGGCGATGGCGACGGAAACGGCCGACGCGCTGGCGCTGGTGGACTATGAGATCCTGACTTTGCTGCGCAACGAGCGGGCGCTGCTCGGCAGCCTGTCCGTCCAGGCGGGCGACCAGCCCAACAAGCTGACCGCCGTGCTCGAGCACTTCGCGGCGGCGCGGACGCTGATGGATCTGCACCGCGGCCGGCTGGCCGTGCTGACTCAGGTGCGCCAGGACGGCGCCCTTGCCTACCGCCAGCTCCGGCAACTGGCCAACAGCCTGTCCAGCGACGCCGCGGCCACGACGCTCGGCATGGCCGAACGCATCGTGGAGGACGGGCGCCGCGGCCTGTGGACCAGCGTGGCGGGCATCGCCGCGACGATCCTGCTGCTGGGCGGCGTGACCGTGCTGCTGCGCCGGCATGTGGTGAAGCCGGTCCTGCGGGTCAGCGATTCTCTGCACAGCCTGCAGGAGAAGCCGCGGCCGGTGAGCCTGCCGCCCGCCTCGCTGGAGGAGTTCGACCGCATCGGGCAGGCGGTGGAGCGCTTCGCCGACGTGCTGGTGGCGCTGCACACCCAGACCACCGCGTTGCGGGCCAGCGAGGGGCGGCTGAACACCATCCTGCAGTCCTCGCCCTTTCCCATCGTCATCGCCCGTCGCGACGACGGGCACATCCTGTTCGCCAACGCGCCGACCGTCGACCTGCTGGAGCTTCCGGCCACCGACGCGCTGGGGCGCGCCGTGCCGGAGTTCCTGGAGGACACCATCGACTGGCAGGCTTTCGCCCGGGACGTGTTCCGCCGCGGCCGCCTGACCGACTTCGAGACCCGGCTGAGGACCGGCGACGGGCGTCCCTTCTGGGGCGTGCTGTCGGCGATGGCGATGGACTACGAGGGCGAGCCGGCGATGTTCCTGGCCCTGCACGACATCTCCGCCCGCAAATACGCGGAAAACGCGCTGGTCGCCGCCAAGGATCAGGCCGAACGGGCCCTGCACGACCTTCAGCGCACGCAGAAAAGTCTTGTCCAGGCGGAAAAGCTGGCCTCGCTGGGCGCGCTGGTGGCCGGTGTCGCGCACGAGATCAACACGCCCGTCGGCATCGGCGTCACCGCCGCCTCCTACCTCGGCGAACTGACGCGCCAGTTCCGGCGCGGCACGGCGGAAGGCACGCTGCGTCGCCGCGACCTGGAGGACTTCATCGACCGGATCGACGAGGCGACGTCCATGATCCTGGCGAACCTGGAGCGGGCCTGCACGCTGGTGCAGAGCTTCAAGCAGGTCGCCGTGGACCAGACCTCCGAGGCGCGGCGGCCCTTCGATCTGCGGGGCTATCTGGAAGGCGTCCTGGGCAGCCTCGCCCCGCAGATGAAGCGCACGCCGCATCGCGTGACGCTCGACTGCCCGGACAGCATCACCATGGACAGCTACCCGGGCGCCCTGTCGCAGGTCGTGTCCAACCTCGTCATCAACGCGCTGGTGCACGCCTTCCAGCCGAACCGGCCGGGAAGCATCGCCATCGTGGTGCGCCGCGAGGGCACGTCCCGCGTCGTGCTGGACTTCACCGACGACGGCCGGGGCATCCCGCCCGAGAATCTGGAGCGGATCTTCGAGCCCTTCTTCACCACCCGCCGCACCGAAGGCGGCAGCGGGCTGGGGCTGCACATCGTCTACAACATCGTGGCGGGAACGCTGGGCGGGCGCATCGGCGTCGCGTCGGAACCGGGCGCCGGCTGCCGTTTCTCCATCAACCTGCCGCTGGTCGCCGCCCCCCTGGCCCAGCCGGCCGTCACCGCCGGCCGCGTGGAAAAGCCGCAACCGGAATTGCCCCTGCTGGAACTGGCCCTGTCCAAAGGGCCGCCGGCCAAGGCGTCGTCGTCGAAAATGGCGCAATCGAAGGTGATGAAACCCGAATTCGTCGGGCCGGAATCGATCGGGCCGGACGCCATTGGGCCCGAAATCCTGGGGCTCGGGCTGGTTCCGCCGTCGTTGGTGGAATGAGGATCAGGAGGCGGGGCGGAGGGGCGGCGTCAGCCGCGCGCCCGCTCGATCTCCACGCCGACGCTGGCGGCATCGGGGAACACGTCCAGCTTTTCCACGCGCACCTTCACCGCGCCGATGCGCTCGTCGTCCAGGCAGCGTTCGGCGATGCGTTCGGCCAGCGTCTCGATCAGGGTGACGTGCCCCGCGCTGACCAGCCCCTTCACCACCGTGGCCATGTCCTCGCCCGTCACGCCGGGGGTCGCCACCTCCAGCTCCAGGTTCAGGCGGATGCGCTGCGGCTTGATCCGTTCGTGGGCATAGACGCCGATCAGGGCGTCCATGACGAGATCGCGCACGAAACAACGGGTGGACAGCGCCACCGGGGCCTTGCGCGGCGCCGGGGCGGTGACGGTGGCGAAGAGCTTGTTCATGGCGCACACGCCTATCACGCCGCCGCGACCCTGCCAAGGCATCGCGGCGGCATCCCGGCGTCCTTCAACGGTGGGCACTGTTGCCGATTTCGAGGGGCCGCACCGGCCATCCCCGCATCAGGGCGAGGCTTCGGCGCGGATGCGCTCGCGCAGCACGTCGATGGGGCGGAGGTCGTCGCCCTCCTCGTAGTGCCAGAAGGTCCAGCCGTTGCAGGCCGGCAGGCCGGCCATGGCGGCGCCCACCTGATGAATGGAACCGCGATGGTCGCCCCGCGCGCTGGATCCGATCAGCGTGCCGTCGGCGCGCACGCGGGCGGCGACGCGGCGGCGCTGGTCGAACAGCGTGGTGCCGGGGCGCAGAAGGCCGCGTTCGACCACCCAGCCGAAGGGAATGCGCGGGGCCGACCGCTTCGGCGGCGTGTCGAGCACGGACAGGTCCGGCGCCTCCTCCACCGCGTCGATGCGGGCCTGGGCGGCCTTCACATAGGTGTCGTCGCGTTCCAGACCGATCCAGTTGCGGGCCAGCCGCTTCGCCACCGCGCCCGTGGTGCCGGTGCCGAAAAAGGGATCCAGCACCGTGTCGCCCGGACGGGACGATGACAGCAGGACGCGGTAGAGCAGCGCCTCCGGCTTCTGGGTCGGGTGGGTCTTGCGGCCCTCCTCGTCGCGCAGGCGCTCCCCGCCGCTGCAGATCGGCAGCAGCCAGTCGCTGCGCATCTGAAGGTCGTCGTTCAGCGCCTTCATGGCGTCGTAGTTGAAGCGGTAGCGCGCGTCCTTTTCGCGCGACGCCCAGATCATCGTCTCGTGCGCGTTGGCGAAGCGCGTGCCGCGGAAATTCGGCATCGGGTTCGTCTTGCGCCAGACGATGTCGTTCAGAATCCAGAAGCCCAGATTCTGCAGCGTGGCGCCGACACGGAAGATGTTGTGGTAGCTGCCGATGACCCACAACGAACCCTCGGGCTTCAGGATGCGGCGGGCGGCGGCGAGCCAATCGCGCGTGAAGCGGTCGTAGGTCTCGAAGTCTTCGAACTTGTCCCAGTCCTCTTCCACCCCATCCACACGGGAATGGTTCGGACGCAAGAGTTCACCCCCCAATTGGAGGTTATAGGGCGGGTCGGCAAAGATAAGATCGACCGATTCGGCCGGCAATTCATTCATGAGGGCGATGCAATCGCCCACGAGAATTTTGTTCAGGGGGAGCATTGACGCAACCAACAGCAGCGACTCACTCGCTTGGACAATGATTCGCCGCCGAGTCGCCGTCAACTGGTTTCTTGTTAAGGCTCAGCGGACCTCACCCGGTCAGCGCTTTTTGCGCGCGCACTGGTGCAAAACTGACTCGGTGATGCGCCGTGACGCCGTGCCGGCGCAGCGCGTCGAGATGCTCCGGCGTCGGATAGCCCGCGTTGCGGTCCCAGCCGTACTGCGGATGCAGCGCGGCCAGCCGCGTCATCTCGCGGTCGCGCGCCACCTTGGCGACGATCGAGGCGGCGGCGATGGACTGGCTGCGCCCGTCGCCCTTGACGATGGCCTCGGCCAGACAGGGCAGTTCCGGCTTGAACTTCCCGTCGATCAGGGCGACGGCCGGCGGCTCGCCTGGCAGCGCCGCGTAGGCGCGGGCCATCGCCAGCAGGGTCGCCTTGTGGATGTTCAGGTCATCGATCTCGGCCGCCGACGCCTCCGCCAAGGCGACGGCCAGCGCGTGGGCGCGGATCTGCGGCTCCAGCTCCTCGCGGGCGCGCAGGCTCAATGCCTTGCTGTCGTTGATGGCGCGGGCGAGATGCTCCGGCAGGCCCTCCGGCGGCAGCACCACGGCGGCGGCGACCACCGGGCCGGCCAGCGGCCCGCGCCCGACCTCGTCGATGCCGCAGACCCGCCGTCCCTGGCCGAGCGCGGTTTCGAAAGACAGGTCGGGCTGCGACCGGGGCGCCTTTGCGCGGGCGGTCGGGGTCTTCGGTTCGGCGGAGGGCTTGGCGGGCGTTTTCCGGGGCGTCGTCATGGGGCCGCAGCATAGCCGCGGCGGCGGCGTTCGCAATGGCGTTTGCTGGGGCGTTCGCTGGGGGCGTTCGCAGTGGCGTTCGCAGGAGCGAAGCCCAGGCTTACGGGTGGTTGGCCAGTTGCTCGATGTAGATGCGGGTCAGGGAGCGCAAAATGGGCGGCAAGGAGGCGACGGCCTGGGTGAAATGGTCCTTGCGGATGATCTCGCACACGGTGGCCTCCAGCGCGACGGCGGTGGCGGCGCGCGGCCGGTTGGCGAGCAGGGCCAGTTCCCCGAAGATGCGGCCGGGGCCGAGCACGGCGATTTCCTCTTCGTCGCGCCGGATGCCGACCGCGCCGGACTGCACCAGAAAGGCGGCGGTGCCCGGTTCGCCCTGGCGCATCAGGACGGTTCCGGCGGGGAAGCGGCGCCGCGGCATCGCGCCTTCGGTCTTTGTCATCGGTCCATTCCCCCAACGACGGAGTCCCCAGCGGCAGGGCATTCGAAACAGTTTAGATCAAACACCCGCCAATGCGCAGCGCGGATCCTGCGACGACGAATACGCGATGCCGATCGTGACGGTCGGCCTTGGCGGCGGCGGCCGGCTGCGCTATGCATGGCGCCCTCAAG
>JAEZPL010000028.1 GCA_023413605.1 Pseudomonadota bacterium | reverse complement strand
GCGCCATCGTCACCGGGCTGGGGCTGGGCCTGCTGGAGGGCCTGACCAAGGTCTTCTACCCGGAGGCCTCCAACATCGTCGTGTTCGTCGTGATGGCGATCGTCCTTCTCATCAAGCCCGCGGGCCTCTTCGGACGGGAGCGCTGAGCCATGGCCGCCCAAAGCAAGACCACCGAGACCCCGGTCACCACCATCGCCGTGCGCACGCCGGGACCGGGCAGCGCCGCGCAGATCGCCCTGGTCGGGGTCGGCCTGCTGGCCGCGCTTGCGGCGCCCTTCGTGCTGTACCCCGTCTTCGTGATGAAGGTGCTGTGCTTCGCGCTGTTCGCCTGCGCCTTCAACCTGCTGATCGGCTTCGCCGGGCTGCTCAGCTTCGGCCACGCCGCCTTCTTCGGCGGGGCGGCCTACATCACCGCGCACGCCGCCAAGGTGTGGGGGCTGGGGCCGGAGCTGAGCATCCTGCTGGGCACCGCCTTCGCCGCGCTGCTGGGGCTGGGGGTCGGGCTGCTGGCGATCCGCCGGCAGGGCATCTACTTCGCGATGATCACGCTGGCGCTGTCGCAGATGGTGTTCTTCATGGCCCTGCAGATGAAGTTCACCGGCGGCGAGGACGGCATCCAGGGCGTGCCGCGCGGGCATCTGTTCGGCGTCATCGACCTGAACCAGCCGCTGGCCATGTACTACTTCGTGCTGGCGGTGTTCCTGATCGGCTTCGCGCTGATCTGGCGCACGGTGCACTCGCCGTTCGGGCAGGTGCTGAAGGCGATCCGCGAGAACGAGCCGCGGGCGATCTCGCTGGGCTACCGGACGGAGCGCTACAAGCTGCTGGCCTTCGTGCTGTCGGCCGGTCTGGCCGGTCTGGCCGGCGGCACCAAATCGCTGGTGTTCCAGCTGGCCTCGCTGACCGACGTGACGTGGCAGATGTCGGGCGAGGTGGTGCTGATGACGCTGCTGGGCGGCATGGGCACGCTGTTCGGCCCGGTGGTCGGCGCCGGCGTGGTGGTCACGCTGCAGAGCTATCTGGCCGGCACCAACCTGCCGGTCCCGGTGGTGATCGGCGCCATCTTCGTCGTCTGCGTCCTGCTGTTCCGCCGCGGCATCGTCGGCGAAGCCTTGCACCGCTTCGCAAAGCGCAGCTGACCACGTCGCCCGCCGTGTGTCGTTTGGACAGGAAATGGACAAGCCGATGAACGCGCAGCACGGTCCTTCGCGGAAACGGCTGGTGCTGATGCGCCATGGCGAGGTGCAGTATTTCGACGCCCAAGGAGGGCTGGTCGATCCGCGCTCGGTGACCTTGACGGAGGCGGGCCAATCGCAGGCGCGCGCCGCGGCCGAAATGCTCGCGTGTTACCCGTTCAACCGTGCGGTGTGCTCCACGGCCCCCCGGACGCAGGAAACGGCTGCCGCCGTTCTATTCGGCCGTGCAACGCCCTTGGACCTCGTCCACGACCTGCGCGAGATCCGTGGCGGTCGCTTTTCCGCGGTTCCTACGGAGGACATCGGGCGGGTGATCGGGCGGGCCTTCGACCAGGCCGCGCATGATGAGGAACGGTTTATCGGGGGCGAGCGCTTCGCGGATTTCGAAGCGCGCGTCCTGCCGGCCTTCCTCCAATGGCTTCTCGGCGCACCGGGGGACGAAGCGCTGCTCGCGGTGTTGCACGAGGGCGTGAACCGTCTCCTGCTGAGTTGGGCGCTGACGGACGGTCGGATCGCCATGGCCGGTCTGGAGCAGGACCCGTGCTGCGTCAACGTCATCGATGTCGACATCGAGGATGGCCGGATCCTCCGGAAGCTGGTGCGGATGGTCAATGTGACCCCCGCCGATCTGCCCAAGCGAACCCGGTCCGCCACGGGCATGGAGGAGTTGTGCGCGGTGTACAGCCGTCACCGTCAGAACTTCCCGTCCTGATCGACGCAAACCCTAAGCCCCGAGACCGACGGAGGACACGATGAAAGCGGTTCTGTGCAAGGAGTTCGGTCCTCCCGACCGGCTCGTGATCGAGGATGTGCCGTCGGCGGAGCCGGGGGAGGGGCAGGTTGCCATCGCGGTGAAGGCCTGTGGCATCAACTTCCCTGACGCGCTGATCATCCAGAACAAGTATCAGTTCAAGCCTCCGCTTCCCTTTTCTCCGGGTGGGGAGATCGCGGGCGTCATAAGCCGTGTCGGTCCCGGCGTGTCGGACTGGTCGGTGGGGGACGCGGTGATCGCCTTCACCACCTGGGGAGGGCTGGCGGAGGAAGTGGTCGTCGATGCCTCGCGCCTTCTGGCCAAGCCGGAGGCCATGAGCTTCGTCGAGGCCGCCGCATTCACGATGACCTACGGCACGTCGCTCTACGCGCTGGAGAACCGCGGCGGTCTGCGCCCCGGCGAAACCTTGCTCGTGCTCGGCGCGGCCGGCGGCGTCGGTGCTGCGGCGGTGCAGATCGGCAAGGCGCTCGGTGCGCGGGTCATCGCCGCCGCGTCGACGCCGGAGAAGATCGAGTTCTGCCGCCGCCTGGGGGCGGACGACTGCATCGACTACACGCGTCCCGATCTCAAGGACCAGCTCAAGGCGATGACCGGCGGGAAGGGCGTCGATGTCGTTCTCGATCCGGTCGGGGGCGCCTATTCGGAAGCCGCTTTGCGGGCGATCGCCTGGGAGGGCCGCCTGTTGGTGGTCGGATTCGCGGCGGGTGAGATTCCGAAGATCCCGCTCAATCTCCTGCTCCTGAAGGGCTGCGCCATCGTCGGCGTGTTTTGGGGTGAATTCCTTCGGCGCGGCGGCGCGGCGCGGGACCAGCATCTCAACCGTTTGGTCGAGCTGTATCGAACGGGGGCGGTCCAGCCGCAGGTTTCGGCGGTGTACACGCTGATCGACGCTCCGCGCGCCATCCAGGATCTGGCGGACCGTCAGGCAAAGGGCAAGATCGTCGTGGCCGTTCCATAGACGCCTTTGTCGGAGTTCTTGCCCGCAGAAGTCCCTCGCACATCGCTTGCCTCCCTGAGCGTGTGCTTCCTTGAAGCCGGATGCTTCGGCATCCGGCTTTTTCTTCACAGTCTAGTCCTCTGGTGCCGTCGGGAGAGTTTTCCATGTCAATCGTGCGCGAGGTGATGGAGTACGACGTCCTCGTCGTCGGAGCCGGCCCGTCGGGGCTGAGCGCGGCCATCCGCCTGAAGCAGCTGGCCGCCGAGGCGGGGCAGGAGCTGTCGGTCTGCGTGATCGAGAAG
>JAEZPL010000017.1 GCA_023413605.1 Pseudomonadota bacterium | reverse complement strand
ATACCGAAGGCGTTTGATGGCTTCCATCAAACGCCTTCGGTTCAAACCCGGCAGCACGTTGCGTAGCAACGTGCGAAAGGGGCATACGGCCGGCCGAACATGAAGCGTTCATGCGCCGGCCGTATGATACGCGCTTGCCCCGCCATCCTTGCCCCACACGGCCCGCCTGGAACCGAGTCCCCCCATGATCGACACCATCGCCTTCGACGGCGACGACACCCTCTGGCACAACGAGTCGCTGTTCTCGATGACGCAGGAGCGGTTCCGCGCCCTGCTGTCGCACGCGGCCGACCCGGCGGACATCGACCGGCGCCTGCTGCAGGCGGAGCGCGAGAACCTGCGCGTCTACGGCTACGGCATCAAGGGCTTCGTCCTGTCGATGATCGAGACGGCGGTGGACCTGACCGAAGGGCGCATCGCCGGACGCGACATCCAGAGCCTGATCGACTTCGGCAAGGCGATGCTGGACCACCCCGTGGACCTGCTGGACGGCGTGGCGGACGTGGTGGAGGGGCTGTCCGGCCGCTACCGGCTTCTGCTGGTGACCAAGGGCGACCTGTTCGACCAGGAAAGCAAGATCGCCCGTTCCGGCCTTGCCGAACGCTTTTCCGCCATCGAGATCGTCAGCGAGAAGGACCCGGACACCTACCGGCGCCTGCTGGACCGGCACGGGGTGGACCCGGCGCGTTTCGTCATGGTGGGCAATTCCGTGCGTTCGGATATCCTGCCGGTTCTGGCGGTCGGCGGTCACGCCGTCCATGTGCCCTACCACATCACCTGGGCGCACGAGGAGGCCGAACCGCCGTCCGAGAATTACCGCCGCATCGACACGCTGCGCGACCTGCCGCCCCTGCTGAACGCCTGGTGATACGGCCGGCGCATGAAGGCTGCCATGATCGGCCGGCCGTATCACCCTTTCGCACATGGCTGTGCCATGTGCTGTCGGGTTTGAACCGAAGGCGCTTGATGGAACCCACCAAACGCCTTTGTTATGAGGAGCCCCCGCGATGAGCTTCACCCTGCTGACCGACCCTGCCGAACCGGACACCGGCGGCCCCGCCCCCGACCGCATCCTGTCCGGCGCCCCGGTCTTCACCACCTGGAACCAGTACGAGTCGCCCGACGGCAAGCGTTTCGCCGGCATCTGGCGCTCCACCCCCGGCGCTTGGCGCATCGTCTACGACGAGTGGGAATACTGCGAGATCCTGGACGGCGTCAGCACCATCACCCACGCCGACGGCCGCCGCTGGACCGTCCGCCCCGGCGACCGCTTCACCCTGGAGCCGGGCTTCGAAGGCGCATGGGAGGTGGTGGAGACGACGACCAAGCGCTACGTGGTCGTGCTGCCGTAACGCGGGATGCGGTCCGCGCTCGGCCGCGCCCAGCGGCACAAAAGCAAACGGGGCGCCGCATCCCGCGTCAGGGAGCCGCACCCCGTTTTGAAAACGCCTGGAACGCCCGACGCGTCAGCGCCGACCGACGCGCCAGCGCCAACCGACGCGTCAGCGCCGGCCCTTGGGCTCGCGGCTGAGGTTCTTGGACTCCAGTTCGGCCAGATACTCGGCCCACAGCTGGTCCTGGTCCTCGCCCAGCTCGTACAGCAGCTTCCAGGAGTAGATGCCGCTGTCGTGCAGGTCGTCGAAGACGATCCGCACGGCGTAATGGCCGATCGGTTCCAGGCTCATGATGCCGACGTGGCGGCGGCCGGAGACGGTCTGCTTCTGGCCGGGGCCATGCCCCTGCACCTCGGCCGACGGGCTGTGGACGCGCAGGAATTCCGCCGGATAGGAGAAGGTCCGGCCGTCGTCGAAGTCGATCTCCAGCCGCTTCTCCTCCTTCTTCAGGCGGATTTCCACCGGCCAGCGCTTCGTGCCGAACTCATCCGAAGCGAACTGCTCCCCGCCTTCTCCTCCGGACATGATCAGGCGGCCCCCGGCTTGCCGTCGAGGCTGCGGGCCTCGTCGATCAGCATGATCGGAATGCCGTCGCGAATCGGGTAGGCCAGCCCGGCGCGCTCGCTGATCAGCTCGGCGCGGTCGGCGTCATAGCGCAGCGGCCCCTTGGTCAGGGGGCACACGAGGATCTCCAGAAGCTTCGGATCGACACGCGCCTGCGCTTTGCCTTCGGGCGTGTCCTCGGTGGTGTGGGCGCTCATGGAACGGGCCTCGCGGTCATGATTCGAAAAAGGACGGCAGGGTCAGTGGCACGGCGAGCGGCCATCGCCGTCATGGGCGTCGAGAATGGCCATCTCGATCAGCGCGATCAAGAGCTTCGCGCGTTCCGGCAGGTCGGGCGCCTCCAAAAGCGCCTGCTTCTCGCTGGGCGTGAAGGGGCAGATCATGGCGAGCGAGGTCACCAGACGTTCGTCGGGGGTGGTCTCGATGGCGTTCCAGTCCACCGACAGGCCCTGCGTCTTGAAATACCCCTTCAGCCCGGCCAGCAGCCGCGGCCGGTCCACGTCGCCGCCCGATTCGGCCAGATCGTCCGTGAAACGGTCCCACGCCGCCGCCACGAGTCGATAACCGCGCACCCCATCAAGCTCGCGCCGGATGGTGAAACGGCTGACGCCGGTCAGCGTGATCAGGTACCGGCCGTCGTCGGTTTCGGCGAAGGTCGTGATGCGCCCGGCGCAGCCGGTCTCGTAGACCGCCGGTTCGCGTTCGCGGCTGGCCGGGTCGGTCGGCTGGACCATGCCGATCATGCGGTCTCCGCCCAGCGCATCCTCGACCATCGCCCGGTAGCGCGGCTCGAAGATGTTCAACGGCAGCCGCCCGCGCGGCAGCAGCAGAACCCCCGCAAGCGGGAAGATCGGCAGCTGCCGCGGCAGGCGGTCGAAGGACGGGTTGTGCGGGTTCCGGCTCATGCGACGAATATAGAGCCGCCCGTCACCACGAACAGAGCAGCCTCCGCACCGTTCCAACAATCCGCATCCGGAAAAATCCGCCCCGCACCATGAACTCCGACACCGCGGATCAACGGAACAGGATGGAGGACAGGCGGCGGCGGGTCTGGATGGTCAGCGGGTCGGTCGGACCGAAGGCCTCGAAGAACTTCACCAGCTGCTTGCGGGCGGCCTCGTCGTTCCAGCTGCGGTCGCGGCGCACCGACTCCAGAAGCTCGTCCACGGCGGCTTCGCGCTTGCCGGCGGCGAACAGGGCCAGCGCCAGGTCGAAGCGGGCCTGGTGGTCGTCCGGGTTGCGGGTGACCTGTTCCGTCAGCTCCGGGATCGGGCCGGCATTGGCCGCCTGCTCGGCCACGTCCAGCGCGCTGCGCACCGCCGCGATTTCCTTGTCCTTGGCGATGGACTCCGGCGTCTGGTCCAGCATCTGCTTGGCGCGGGCGAGGTCGTCCGTGGCGATCAGGCAGCGGACCAGCCCGGCGTAGGCGGCGGCGTTGATGTTTTCCGGATCGGCCTGCAGGATCTCGGAATAGATCTCCGACGCGGTCTGGATGTCACCGGCCTCCAGCGCCTCCTTGGCCTGGGCCAGCACCTCTTCCAGCACGTCGCCGGCATCGCCGCCGGCGGCGCCGGCCAGCTTGATCAGCTTTTCCACGAAGGCCTTCACCTGCGACTCCGGCAGGGCGCCCATGAAGCCGTCCACCGGCCGCCCCTGGAAGAAGGCGTAGACCGCGGGGATCGACTGCACGCGCAGCTGCGAGGCGATCATCGGGTCCTTGTCGGTGTCGATCTTGACCAGCCGCACCTTGCCCTTGGCGGCCAGCACGGCCTTTTCCAGGATGGGGCCCAGCTGCTTGCAGGGGCCGCACCAAGGGGCCCAGAAATCGACGATCACCGGGACCGTGCGCGAAGCCTCGATCACGTCGGCCATGAAGGCGCGATCGCCGCTGTCCTTGATGATGTCGCCGGATGCGGCGGCGGTTCCGGCGTTGGCGGCACCGGCGGCGGGCTTGTTGGCGGGCGGAATTGAAAACATGGCTTTCACGAATCCCTTTGCGATCTTGCGTGATAAATGAGCGCAAGGCGCGCGTTAAGCAAGCACCCGGTGGGACAGAGCCCGGAGGAACAGAGTCCGGTGGAACGGCGGCGATCGCTTTACCCGGTCTCGTTCCCGCCAGTCTCGTTCCCGAAGGACACGATGATGGGCTCATGCCCGCCGGCGCGGATGAAGCGCAGCAGGTCGTCGGGCCGGATGGCGGTCGTGCGGTCGTTCAGCAGGGGGTGGTAGTTCAGCGGGTCGTGGGCCAGCATTTCCTGCTGCAGCACCACCTTCACCCGCCGTTCCCGGTCGTTGACGAGGGAGAACGGCGTGACCGAGCCCGGCCGCACGCCCAGGTGCCGCCACAGCCGGTCGGCCGAGGCGAAGGACAGCCGTGCCGAGCCGATGACCTTGTCGAACCGGTTCAGATCGACCCGCGCATCCTCCAGCGCCACCACCAGCCAGTGCTGCTCCTTCTTGTCCTTCAGGAACAGGTTCTTGCAATGGCCGCCGGGCAGCGTGCCGCGCAACGCCTTGCTTTCCTCCACCGTATGCAGCGGCGGATGGCGGTGAGTGGTCGTGTGGATGCCGAGCGCCGCGAGATGCTCCAGGAGCTGCTCCGGGCTCGTCGGCAGCGGCGCCTCGGCCGTGCCCTCGGGGGTCAACGCGTTGTCCATGCGGGCTTTTTTACCGGCCGGAAGAAAATTCGTCCAGCCGTCCCAAGAAAGTGAAACATGACGCTTGCATTGCGTCCGGCGATCAGTATAGTCCGCCGCACGCCGCCGGACGGCACCGAACGACGGTTCGGCAAGCAAAATCCGGGGGTGGTTTGGAGCGCGGGCGTAGCTCAGGGGTAGAGCACAACCTTGCCAAGGTTGGGGTCGAGGGTTCGAATCCCTTCGCCCGCTCCAGTTTCCCACCGGGAAACAGACTGCGAAGATCAAAGGGCCGGGCCTTCGGGTGCCGGCCCTTCGCATATTCAGTCCCGCCCTTTCGCCCCCCGCCCACAGAGACGCCCATCCACAGAGGTGCTTGGCCCGGCGCGACAAAAGGGCGCGGGCTCCGCACCACGTTGCGGTTCCACCGAGCATGCCACCCCGCGGCGACACGGCCTCCCGCCGCCTGCATACGGCGCGCAACCGGCTCGCCCTGAGTCGTTGCTCATCAACCCTCCATGCGCGCAACCCCTCAAAGGTTACGCTTCAAATGATAAGCACGTATGGTATTATCGGCTTGGGGTTGTCTGCGTCATAAACGATTGGGCCTCTTCGGACGGATTGCGCCAACGATTCTCCCGCGTTGGAGGCATCCGGGACTCCGAAGCCATCCAGGCGGTGCCGAGCCGCTCCAGCCTGATCGTCTCCGGTTCCATCGGCGCCGCATGCCGGCGATCAGGGCCGCCTGTCGCTCTCAAAAATCCCGCTCCGTTCAGCACTGATTGAGAGAGGTCATGCGCCATGCCCGTGCAACGTTACTTTGTCGACCATCGACACCTACACGAAGAAAAGCATCGTGTTTGTGGCCGGCGGCGGTCTGGACGACGTGGCGATGGTCGCCACAGAGAAACGCGCGCCGCGCACCATCTGACGGCGAGACTAAAGACGTATTTTCACGATTTTAATGAGCGTTACGCCCGGATCACGCCATTGAAGATCGAGATAATGCATGACAAAATCGTGCATTAGTGGCATTTTTTTTGGGAATGCGATCGGGCCGGTCCGCGCACGGATTCGCAGCCGTTCTTTTCAGGCCGGCCAGTTTTCCTCACCGATTTCCGATATCCGTCCAGATATACAGAACGCTTTATAAAATCACACTATAGTATGAAATCAAGAGTGATCGCCCTCTATCCAATCAATGTGGTGTAATGGCGTGAGTGGTTTCCAATCCAGATCCGGCACCGTGTCACCGAACGTTTCGCATCTCTGTTTTTCGATGCGCGGCAGTGTCATACGGCCGGCGCATGAACGCTTCATGTTCGGCCGGCCGTATGCCCCTTTCGCACGTTGCTACGCAACGTGCTGCCGGGTTTGAACCGAAGGCGTTTGATGGAAGCCATCAAACGCCTTCGGTAT
>JAEZPL010000776.1 GCA_023413605.1 Pseudomonadota bacterium | reverse complement strand
GGGCAATCCAGCAGCGCTGCCAGGATGTACGGCCCCTGCGAGAATGGTGCCGGTTCGCCCAGGAAGGGCACGAGGCTGACACGCCCGCGGCTCTGCACTGGCACGCGGTCACCGGCAATGACGATCCACTGCCCCTGCTCCACCCGCTCCTTCAGCGCGATGGCGGTCTCCGGCCCGATCTCCGTCACCTGGAGCGTGTTGACCGCCGCCTCCGGATTCCATTTGCGCAGAATGCGGTTGTAATTCTCGGCGTGCCGCGTGTGGACCAGAACCAGCAGGCGCCGCCGCATCGCCGCGTCCAGCACGGCCCGCGACAGGTCGACGTTGCCGAGATGCGCGATGATGAAGAGCGCGCCACGATCCTGCGCCGCCGCCTCCCGCAGGACCCCGACTTCGCCCGGCTGCACCGTATCCGGCCCCAGCCGGCCGGTCCAGCCGGCGAAGGTGTCGAGCGCGCGCCCGGCGAAGGACAGGAAATGGCGAAAGCCATCCAGCGGCGTGGGCTGGCGCCCCTCCCCGCGCGCCTTGAAGGCGCGTGCCAGGAAGGCGGCGGATGCGCGGCGCTGCTCCGCCCCCGTCAGATAGAAATACAAGACCACAGGCGCGATGACCGCCAGGCAACCGCGCCGTCCAAGAAGTCGATAGGCCGCCGCACAGAAGCGCAGGCCCCAATACAAGCCCCTTTCCTCCAGCCCGGCCCAGTGCGTGCCGCCCTCCAGGCGGCGTGGCCGGTTCCGGAGGATGCCAGGCAGGCGCAGCAGCATGGCGCAGACCAGCCGCGTGTGCATCGCCGAGATGCGGACGTTGTCCCGCAAAAGGTCGAAGTTGGAGGTGTTGTCCGGCGGGTAGGTCACGCGCACCGGAAGCTCGGCCACCGGCGTGCCGCGCCAGAACAGGCGGACCATCACCTCCGTGTCGAAATCCATGCGCCGCCCCAGCCGCTCGCCGGACGCCAGCAGCCGCTCCACGGCCGCGAGCGGATAGACGCGGAAGCCGCACATGGAATCGCGAATGCGCAGGGATAACGTCTCCACCCAAACCCAGGCATGCGTGACCCAGCGGCCAATGGCGCGCCCCTTGGGGATGGTTGCGTCGTAAACCGGTACCCCGGTGACCAGCGCGTCCGGGTGCCGACGTGCGAGGTCCAGCAGGTCCGGTACCGCCGCCGGGTCGTGCTGCCCGTCCGCGTCGATCTGCGCCGCGTGGGTAAAGCCGCCCGCCAGAGCCATGCGAAAGCCCTCCAGCACGGCGCCGCCCTTGCCCTGGTTCACCTCCAGCCGGCGCACGGTCACCCCGCCCGCCGGGTCGTGCAGCGCGGCCAGGGTGGAGCGCGCCGGCTCCTCGCTGCCGTCGTCGATGACGAAGACAGGCAACCCGCGCGCGCGCAGGCCGGCCACCACCGCGCCGACCACGCGCCAGTGGTTGCGGCTGGGCACGATGGCGCAAGGACGGAAGCGGGCGACGGTCACGGCCCCTCCAACGCGATGGACCCGCTGGTCAGAACCTCGTCAACCGCCCGATACTCGAAGTTCAGCCGGCGACGGGCCGGGACATGCCGCAGCGTCAGGGTCACGACGGTATCCGGCACCGTCACGCGGCGGAACTTCACCTGGAAGCGTCGCGCCACCCCGTCGCCGGCACCGAGATGGCGGGCGGCCAGCTTCGCCACCCAGTCGATCTGCGCGACCCCCGGCACGATGGGCATGCCGGGGAAGTGGCCGTCCAGCTGCGCGAGGTCGGCCGGCAGGAACAACTCCATCTTCAGCCCATCCTCCAGCGGGCTCATCGAACGGACGTCGGGCTCTGTCGGTCGACCGGGCGAGAGGTCGGACGTGTGGTCCATGGATGCGGGGCCCTCGAACAGCGATGCGATGTCGGCGCGGCGCCGCTTGCCGAGCGGACCGGACGGCAGGGTATCCACGAAACGCCATTGCCGTGGCAAGCCCGCCGGTTCCTGGGTTGCCGCCAGGGCACGGCGCAGCAGCCGACCGAAGCGGAAGGCACCCATCTCGGCCAGACACGCGGCGCCAGCGACGCTCGGGACCACAGCCGCGGCGAGACGCGTCGTGGGAAGGGCAAGGTCGATGACGACGGCGTCCGTGACCTCCGGCAGGGCGCGCAGGTGCTCCTCCACCTCCGTCAGGCCGACGCGCTTGCCCTCGATCTTCACGATCCGGTCGGCGCGGCCAAGCAGGCGGAAGCCGCCTTTGTCCAACGGTACGATCCGGTCGGCACCCTCGAACAGCCCATCGCCACCGCCTTTATCGCCAGCGACGAAGGGCGTTCGGACCCGAAGCAGCCCGTCCTCCCCCCTCTCCACGGCGACTCCGGGCAGCGGGCGCCAGGGAGGGTCCTGCTCTGTCCGGTGCCGGAGGGCAATGGCGCCGGTTTCGGTGCTGCCGAAGATCTCCGTCACGGGAACGCCAAACAAGCCGGCCGCGGCGCAGGCCGCGTCCTCCGCCAGAGGCGCGCCGGCCGAGAGAACGACGCTTGGCCGCTTTCCAAGAGCGAGCGGAGCGATCCCTTCCAGCCGCGCCAAGTGCGCCGGGCTGGAGACCAGCACGTCGCCGCCGGCCAACGCGCCCAGCGCGCTTTCCCAAAGCTCGTGCGCCGGACCGGCGACAACCCGTCCACTGGCGAGCGGCCAGCACAGGCGGAAGGCGAGCCCGTAGACGTGCTGGTGCGTGACGGTGCCGTGCACCGTCGCGCCAGACGGCACAAGACCGCCGAGAACACGGTCGAGCGTCGCCGCCTCGCGCTCCAGCAGGCCAAGCGTCTTGGCGATCCGCTTGGCCTCTCCGGTCGAACCGGAGGTGAAGACCGTGAGGGGCGCCGCCGGTTCCAGCGGGCCAAGGGGCAGACCCTCCCCACCCGGCCGCAGCACGAGCGTGGGGCCGGCGTCGCCGGGCGGGCGGTCGCAGACCAGCCAGTCCCAGGCCCCGGCCAACGCGGCCAGCGTGCCAGGTTGGCCGTTCGGTGGCAGGATGGCTTCTGCCCCGGCGTGCAGCAGGGCGAACAGCCCGACCGCGCCCCAATAGGCGTCCTGCGTCAACAGCAGCCCACGCCGGCAGCCGGCGTGCGCCAGCCGCGCCGCGTTGCCGGCCACATCGGCGCGGAAACGGGCAATGTCCACCACGGCACCACCCGTGACCGCGACGGGCGTCGCCGGGGAGCGTTCGCCGACGAACAGGCGCGACAGCGCGAGGGTGGTCATACAGCCTCCCGCCGCCGCACGGTGCGGCGGACCAGGAATTCCCCGCCGAACAGCGCGCCGGTAACCAGGTAGGAGACCAGGCCGGTCCAAAGCGCCCAGGCCTCCACGCTGCCAGCCACGGCCAGCGCAGCGGCGATCCCGGCGTTGAGGAGAAGCCAAACCGTCCAAAGCACGGTGACGGCGCGGCAATAAGCGACGCCGCGCGGAGGCAGGTCCGGTTCGCGAAGGCGCGCGATGCGCTCGATCAGGCTGGGCGGGTGCCGCAATGTCATGCCGAAGGTGGCGGCGAAACCCAAGCTCACCGCGACCGGGTAAGCTTTGGCCGCGAGCGCCGGGTCGAGAAGCGCAAGCGCGGCCAAGATCACCGCCGTCCCGAGCAGCGGCGGGCGCCAGACGCGGGCCGCCGGGTTGGCCGATGCGGCCAGCCGCAGACCGATCAGCGCCAGCGCGACGGCGACAAAGACCTGGGGCGGAACCGCGCCCCGGCCCAGATAGACCACCCCCGGGTAGGCGAGGCTCGCCACAACGAGCCCCGCAGTGCCGAGAAGCGGCGCCCTATTCCACGAGCAGCGCATGCACCCGGTCGAGAACGTCGCCAACGGTGCGGACGCTCTTGAACTCCTCAGGCTTGAACTTGCGGCCCGTCAGTTCCTGGAGCTTCACCACCAGATCGACGGCATCGATGCTGTCCAGGTCCAAGTCGTCGAACAGGCGCGCCTCCAGCGATACCCGTTCAGGCGGCACCTCGAACATGTCTTCCAAGTAGCCCTTCAGCTTCTCGTAGATCTCGTCGCGCGACAGCATCACCGTTTCGGCCATGGCTTCCCCCATTATGCCTGTTGCGCCGCCGGTTCGGCCGACGACTCGGCCGCCTGTTGGGACCGGATGAAGCGTGCCAGACTGCGCACGGTGGCGAAGTGCGCCTTTATGTCCTCGCCCACGGAATCGATCTTCAGGCCGAACTTCTTGCGCAGGGCGACGCCGAGTTCCAGAGCGTCGATGGAATCGAGCCCCAACCCCTCCACGAACAGCGGTTCCTCGCTGTCGATGTCCTCGGGGGCCAAGTCTTCGAGGTTCAACGACGTGACGATCAGTGCTTTGACTTCAGATTCGAGGTCATCCATGGGCAAGCCGTTCTGCATAATACTGTTCAATGAAACGCACCAGCTTGCGCGCGGCAAGCGAGCGGTACTGGTCGCCAAGCCAAGCCTTGGCGTCGATGCGGTCTCCCACCTCGACACGAAAGCGCGGACGGCGTGGCGGGATCACCCACCATGGCTCACCCTTGATCAGGGTCGGCGGCGAGCAGGTGATGGTGACGAGCTGGAGTTCCGCACCCAGCAGCGTGGCGATGTTGGCGAAGCCCCGGCGCAGGCGCATCGGTTCGCCAGGAACGGACCGGGTGCCCTCGGGAAAGACGATGAGGCTGTTGCCGGACAGGATGGCCCTCCGGCAGGCCTCCAGCAGTTCCTCGGGCTCCAGGTCGTTGCGGATGTAGCCTGTGCCGCGCACGAGGTTGCCCAGATAAGGGCTGGCCCACAGTTCCTTCTTCACAATGCATTGGGCGCGCGGCACGAGCGCCATCAGCAACACCACGTCGAGCAACGACGGATGGTTGGCGATGATCATCCCGCCGGCCCCGTCGCGCAACCGCTCGGCCGCAACCAGATCCAGGTCGATGATGCGCAGAACGAGCAGCATCCACACGTAAAAGCGGAAAATCCAGTGGATCAGCCACTGGTTCCGTTCCTCGCGCCGCGGGCCCGGCGGGGTGACAAGGCGTACCAGCGGAAATGCTGTGAGCGCGAGGACGGCACCGCCGCCGAACAGGAAGGCGAACGCGAAGCCCGTGCCGGCGAGGCGCCAAAGTTGGTCTAGACGCTCACGCATCGCGGCACCACTTCCAGCGCATGCGCTCGCCCTCGACGGTGGTGTTGTCCGCCCCCGACAGGAAGAAGCGCAGAAAATCAAGCGCTGCCGTCCCACGGGCTGAGCCACCACCACCGGACGGGCCGGCCGACATGACCAACGCGCTTTCGCCCTCCGCGGCAGCGCCCAGCG
>JAEZPL010000762.1 GCA_023413605.1 Pseudomonadota bacterium | reverse complement strand
GGGCACGGAAACGGAAAGGCCCGCCCCAGCCACACCGCCCAAAGCGCCGAATCCCACGGCGTGCGGCACCATCCTGGTGGTGGAGGACGAGGCGATCGTCCGCATGCTTCTGGTGGAGGCGCTGACCGAGCGCGGCTTCTCCGTTCTGGAGGCCGGGGATGGTAACGCCGCGGCGGCGATCATCGCGTCGGCCGGGCGGATCGACTTGCTGGCGACCGACGTGGGCCTGCCCGGCATCAACGGGCGGCAGCTCGCCGAAATGGCCCGCGCGAAGCGTCCGAACCTGAAGGTGCTGTTCCTGACCGGCTACGCCTACAACGCGGCGATGGACCAGGAAGTGCTGGGGCCGAACACCCAGCTGCTCAGCAAGCCCATCCGCATCGACGCCTTCACCGCCAAGGTGCAGCAGATGACGCAGGAAGGGTGACGCGGCACCAGGGGTTTAACGGGTCGTGTGAAATCCGCTCACCCGAAGATGCGGCGTACTCGTTTGCCGGAGGGCCGGTGCGGGATCGACAGTGCGGCATTCCTTGAGCTTCACAAAGGGAGTGACCGATGTCGAATGTCGTGCTGTGCGAAATCGCCGGGGGGATCGCCACCCTCACGCTGAACCGGCCGGAGAAGCTGAACGCCATCAACGCCGCAATGGCCAACGCCATGATCGGCGCGCTTGAAGCGCTGGAGGAGGACGCGGCGGTACGCGCCGTCGTGATCACCGGGGCCGGGGAGCGGGCCTTTTCCGCCGGGGCGGACATCGCGGAATTCTCCCAGGCCGTGCGGCGGGGAGCGGGTGCCGCGGTGCGGGCGTTCCGGCCCGGACAGACGCTCTGCGCGCGGATCGAAGCCTTTCCGAAGCCGGTCATCGCCGCTGTCAACGGCATCGCCTTCGGAGGCGGATGCGAGGTGCTGGAGGCCGCGCACCTCGGTGTCGCCAGCGAGCGCGCGCTGTTCTCCAAGGCGGAAATAAAGCTCGGCATGATGCCGACCTTCGGCGGCACGCAGAGGATGCCCCGCCATGCCGGGCGGAAACGCGCGCTGGAATGGCTGCTGACCGGCGACAGCTTCCCGCCCGCCACGGCGCAGTCCATGGGGTTGGTGAACCGGGTCGTCGCGCATGAGGACCTGATGCCGGCGGCGCTGGAACTCGCGGGGCGGATCATCCGGCATTCCCCGGCGGCTGTCGCGGGAATCCTGGCGGCGGCGACGCGCGGGCTGAACATGACCATCGGCGAAGGGTTGGCCGCGGAGACCGAGCAGTTCGCCCGGCTGGCGCCGGGGCTGGATCTGCGCGACGGGCTGGACGGCTGGCTGGGGCGGAAAAGCGCCTAGCCTCCCCCCACCCATCCCCGCTTTCATCACCGAAGTGAGAGGGTAGACGGCCGGAGGTTCGGCGTGCAGGATGCGGGGAGGATGTGGCTCACCCCCTCCCCCGTCCGGGGAGTTGGGGCTTTTGGTGTGGATGGAATGACGAACAGTGCCCCCGGCAACCCGCCCGAACCCCGTACCGAATCGCTGGAGAACCGGCGCAAGCGGCTGATCTTCCGGTCCTGGCACCGTGGCATGCGGGAAATGGACCTGCTGATCGGCAGCTTCGCCGACGCGCATGTGCCGGGCTTCGATCACGACCAGCTCGACCGGTACGAAGCGCTCCTGGAACTCAGCGATCCCGATCTCTATAACTGGTATGCCGGTCGCGAACCGGTGCCGCCCGAGCATGACACCGACGTGATGCGGCTGTTGTCGGTGTTCCGATACACGCCCCGCCAGGGATCCTGAGGCTTCATCCTTGCTCAGCTTCGAACAGTTGCAACCCGGACGCGCCGGACGCCTGCTGGTTGGCGGCGCGCCGGCCGGTCATGACGCCCGCGTTCTCGCCGACCTCGCCAAGCGGGCGGGGTCAGCCGGCGTCCTGCATGTCGCGCTCGACGATTCCCGCGCCGCCCTGCTGGCGGAGGCGTTGGCCTTCTTCGCGCCGTCGCTGGAGGTGCTGGTCTTCCCGGCCTGGGACTGCCTGCCATACGACCGCGTGTCGCCGAACGGCGGCATCGTGGCGAAGCGCATCGACACGCTGACCCGGCTGCTGGCGCGCAAGGCGGACAGCCCGCCGCTGGTGGTGCTGACCACAGTGAATGCCATGGTGCAGAAGGTGCCGCCGCGCGCCGCCTTCCGCAACGCGGTGTTCTCCGCCAAGGTGCGCGACCGGATCGACCTCGAGAAGCTGCAGCGCTATCTGGCCGACAACGGCTACACCCGCGCCCAGACCGTGCGCGAGCCGGGCGAGTTCGCCATCCGCGGCGGCATCGTCGACCTGTTCCCGCCGGGCACCGACGAACCTCTGCGCCTGGACCTGTTCGGCGACGAGCTGGAAGCCGTGCGCAGCTTCGATCCCATGTCGCAGCGCACGACCGACAAGCGCGATGGCCTGGACCTGAAGCCGATGTCCGAGGTGTTCCTGGACGAGGCGAGCATCGCGCGCTTCCGCTCCGGCTACCGGGAACTGTTCGGCGCCGTCACCGACGACGACCCGCTGTACGAGGCGATCAGCGCCGGGCGCAAGTACGGGGGCATGGAGCACTGGCTGCCCCTGTTCCACGAAAGCTTGGACGCCCTGCCCGCCTACATGCCGAAGGCCATTCTGTCGCTGGACCATCAGGCGACGGAATCGCGCGATTCGCGCATCGCGCAGGTGGTGGACTTCCACAGCAGCCGCGACGGCATGATGGTGATCGAGAAGCGGACGGGATCGCCGGTCTACAAGCCGGTTCCGGTCGGCATGATGTTCCTCGACGCCCAGGCCTGGGACGACATCTTCGCGGCGCACGCCGTGGCCCAGCTTCAGCCCTTCGGCACGCCGCCGGGCATCAAGGGCACGGTCGATGCGGGCGGGCGCCGCGGCCACGATTTCGCGGAGGAACGCGCACGGCCGGACGTCAACGTCTTCGACGCGGTGAAGGACCACATCCGGGCTCTGCGCGCCGACGGGCGCCGCGTTCTGGTGGCGGGCTATTCCGCGGGGTCCCGCGACCGCCTGATGACGGTGCTGGGCGACCACGGCATTCCGGGGCTGGAGCCGGCCGACAGCATCGAGGAGGTGCGCGGCTTCGACCGCACCATCATCGGCATGATCGTGCTGGGGATGGAGCACGGCTTCACCTCGTCCGACATGGCGGTGATCACCGAGCAGGACATCCTGGGCGACCGCCTCGTCCGTCCTGTGGCGAAGAAGAAGCGCAAGGCCGCGAACTTCATCGCCGAATACACGGCGCTGACCTCGGGCGATCTAGTGGTGCACATGGACCACGGCATCGGGCGCTACGACGGGCTGGAAACGCTGGAGGTCTCCGGCGCGCCGCACGACTGCCTGCGGCTGATCTACGAAGGCGGCGACAAGCTCTACGTCCCCGTCGAGAACATCGAGGTGCTGACCCGTTATGGGTCGGAGGACGCGCACGCGCAGCTGGACAAGCTGGGCGGGGCCGGCTGGCAGGGCCGCAAGGCCCGCGTCAAGAAGCGCCTGAAGGACATGGCCGAGGCGCTGCTGAAAATCGCCGCCGAGCGCATGCTGAAGAAGGCGGATCCGGTCTACACGCCGGAAGGCGTCTACCAGGAATTCTCCGCCCGCTTCCCCTACCCCGAAACCGACGACCAGCTGAAGGCCATCGAGGAGGTGTTCACCGACCTCGGCTCCGGCCGCCCCATGGACCGGCTGGTCTGCGGCGACGTCGGCTTCGGCAAGACGGAGGTGGCTCTGCGCGCCGCCTTCCTCGTCGCCATGAGCGGCCAGCAGGTCGCCGTGGTGGTGCCGACCACGCTGCTGGCCCGCCAGCACTTCAAGACCTTCACCACCCGCTTCGCCGGCCTACCGCTGCGCGTCGTGCAGCTGTCGCGCATGGTCACGGCCAAGGAGCAGACCAAGGTCAAGCAGGAGCTGACGGAGGGCACCGCCGACATCGTGATCGGCACCCACGCCCTGCTGGGCAAGGGCGTGCAGTTCAAGCAGCTCGGCATGGTCATCGTGGACGAGGAGCAGCACTTCGGCGTGAAGCAGAAGGAGCGGCTGAAGGAACTGCGCGCCGACGTGCACGTCCTGACCCTGACCGCCACGCCGATCCCGCGCACCCTGCAGATGGCGCTGTCGGGCGTCCGAGAGCTGTCGCTGATCGCCACCCCGCCGGTGGATCGCTTGGCCGTGCGGACCTTCGTGCTGCCCTACGACCCGGTGGTGGTGCGCGAGGCCGTCCTGCGCGAGCATTACCGGGGCGGCCAGACCTTCTACGTCTGCCCGCGCGTGGAGGACCTGCCCAAGGTCGCCGAGC
>JAEZPL010000742.1 GCA_023413605.1 Pseudomonadota bacterium | reverse complement strand
GCGCACATCGGCAACGCGCGGCCGGTCGTTGTGTTCGACCTGCTGTACCGCCTGCTGCAGCGCCTGTACCCCTCGGTGACGTACGTCCGCAACATCACCGACGTGGACGACAAGATCATCGACCGGTCCCGCGAGAGCGGCGAGCCCATCGAGGCGCTGACCAAGCGTACGGCGGACCTGTACCACGCGGACATGGACGCGTTGAACGCGCTGCGCCCGACCATCGAGCCGCGCGCCACCCACCACATCGCCCACATGGTCGCGCTGATCCAGCTGCTGATCGAGCGCGGGCACGCCTACGCGGCGGAAGGGCATGTCCTCTTCTCCGTGCCGTCGATGGCGGACTACGGGCAGCTGTCCCGCCGGTCGCAGGACGAGATGATCGCCGGGGCCCGCGTCGAGGTGGCGCCCTACAAGCGCGACGCCTCCGACTTCGTGCTGTGGAAGCCCAGCGCCGACGACCAGCCCGGCTGGGACAGCCCCTGGGGCCGCGGCCGGCCCGGCTGGCACATCGAATGCTCCGCCATGGCGAAGGAGCATCTGGGCGTCACCTTCGACATCCATGGCGGCGGTCTGGACCTGATCTTCCCGCACCATGAGAACGAGATCGCGCAGAGCCGCTGCGCCCATGGCGGCGAGCCGCTGGCCCGCTATTGGGTGCACAACGGCTTCGTGACCGTCGAAGGCGAGAAGATGTCCAAGTCGTTGGGCAACTTCTTCACCGTGCACGAACTGCTGGACGAGTATCCCGGCGAGGCCATCCGCCTGACGCTGATGAGCGCCCATTACCGCCAGCCGCTGGACTTCACACGCGACGGGCTGAAGCAGTCCAAGGCGACGCTCGACCGCTGGTATCAGGCGCTGCGCGGCGACCCGGCCCCGGCGGAAGCGGACCTGCCCTTCGACGTGCTGGCCGCGCTGGAGGACGACCTGAACAGCCCGCTCGCCATCTCGCACATGCACGAGCTGGCCTCGGCGGTGAACAAGGCGCACAGCGACGCGGACAAGGCGGCGGCCAAGGGCGCGTTGCGCGCGGCCGGTGCGGCGCTCGGCCTGCTTCAGCAGGATCCGGAGGCGTGGTTCCGCTGGGCGCCGAAGGGCGCCTCCGACCTGTCGGACGCGGTGATCGAACAGCGCATCGCCGACCGTCTGGCCGCCCGCAAGGCCAAGAACTACGCGGAAGCCGACCGCATCCGCAAGGAACTGGCTGACCAGGGCGTCGTGCTGGAAGACGGCCCGCAGGGCACCACCTGGAAGCGGGCGTAAGGTTCGCACACCTCACGAGGTCCGGCTCACGAGGTCCGGCGCGCGACGGTTCCCCCCGCGTGCGCCGGACGCGCGCCGTCGTCGCCCCGCGTTGGCGGCACCCCGTTCAGCAGGAACCGCAGGATGGGGGAGCGGCGAACCGGCCCGTGGTGCAGCGCCAGGGGGATGACCAGCCCGACCACCGCGATCAGAACGAACTCCACGGCCGGCGCCCAAGGCAGGAACAGCAGCGCGAAGCCCGCGGTCACCACCACCGCGTGGTGCAGCAGGTAGATGGTGTAGGACGCCTGCGATAACGCCCGCACGCCCCGGTTCTCCGTCGCGAAATAGGTCAGCGCCAAGCCCAGCAGCAGGCGGAAGGCCATCCAGGCCCCGACGGCGAAGAGGATCTGGTCCAGCACCCGCAGCGCCATGGGTTTCTGCACATGGTCCAGCCCGATCTGCGCCAGGAAACACAGGGCGAAGACCAGCGCCACGGTCCAGCGGGTGGTGGCGAAGCGCGTGGCGCCGCCCGTCAGGTGGGCGATGTAGACGCCGACCAGGAAGAAGCTGCCCGACACGGCGATGGTCACCGCCGTCGAGTTGGTCGGGATCAGCATCGTTACCAGCAGGTGCGAGATGTTGTCGAACCCCATGGTCCCGACCAGCAGCACGCTCAGCAGGACCGGCGGCAGCCAGCCGTCACCGGCCTCCAGCAGCCGGGCGAGCCTCGGCGCGCCCGTCCGCAGCCGTCCGTGCAGCGACACCGCGACGGGGTAGGCGAGGCACAGCAGCACGACGCAGACGAACAGCTCGAACAGGAACCACAGGTGATAGGTCAGCCCGCCGGTCCAGAAGGCGGCCGGCAGCGTCTGGGCGAAGAAGGTCGAGACGGACAGGGTCGGGTCGAGCGCGCGGCTGGCCAGCCACAATTGCAGCACGTTCAGCGTCGCCGCCATGGCGATCAGCGGGACCAGCAGCCGTGTGGCGCGCGAGGCCAGCACCGAACGCGGGCCGTGCTTGCGCAGGCTGCGGGCGATCAGCAGGCCGGAGATCAGGAAGAAGGCCGGCATGCGGAAGCTGTGGATGAAGTTCGCGAACAGGCCGATGCCGGCGATCTTATCCGGCGAATCGATCAGCCATTGGTAATCGGGGGTGTAGATCAACGCCGCGTGATAGGGCACTCCGAGGATCATCAGGACGCTGCGCGCCGCATCCAGGGAATAGTCCCGCGCACCATCCGCCATGGCCTCTTCCTTCCGCCGCCTTTTTGCCCGCCTTTCCCCGAAAGAACGCACATGGGCCGTGCCCGGACGAGGAACGGGTGCGCGGTCATTCGGCGTAAGCCTTGGGCCTAAGCCATTTTTGGCGTCCATGCTTCCTTTGGCTGTCATTCTTTTGGCGGGTGCGCGGTGCGACGCGACGGAACGGTTCACCGGGACCGGGAAGACCTGCTAAAAGGCGGTGCGGGGCGCTCGCATTCACGCGGGTGGCTCCGTTCGTTCACGCGCCCGTATTTCCGCGGGTTGCCACGGAGGATCCCGGACATGCTCTGGCTCGCCGCCTACATCGGCAGCGTTCTTGCCATCAACTTCGCCTTCAGCGCCGCACCGCAGCTTGACCTCGTCTGGTCCTGCTGGGCCGGGCTGATCTTCATCCTGCGCGATATGGTGCAGGTCCGTTTCGGCCACTGGGCGCTCGTCGCCATGCTGGGCGCGACGGTGCTGTCCTTCCTGCTCGCCGATCCCGTCGTCGCGGCGGCCAGCGTCACGGCCTTCGCCGTGTCGGAGCTGATCGACTGGGCCGTCTTCACCATCACCCGCCGCCCGTTGCGCGACCGGCTGTGGATCAGCGCCGCCCTGTCGGTGCCGGTCGACACGGCGATTTTCTTCGGCATGCTCGGCGTTTGGGCGCCGTCGGTCTGGGGCGTCAGCCTCGCCTCCAAGCTGGCCGGCGTGTCGGCCGTGTGGATGCTGATGCGCACGCGGGACTCGCGGCTGGCAACGGCGTAAGGGACAATGTGATACCGAAGGCGTTTGATGGCTTCCATCAAACGCCTTCGGTTCAAACCCGGCAGCACGTTGCGTAGCAACGTGCGAAAGGGGC
>JAEZPL010000291.1 GCA_023413605.1 Pseudomonadota bacterium | reverse complement strand
CAGGCCCGAGGTGTCGCCGGCCAGACGCTCTTCCATCTCGCGCAGGCGCTTGATCGACTGGGAGATGGTCTTCCAGTTGGTCAGCATGCCGCCGAGCCAGCGGTGGTTGACGTAGTACTGGCCGCACCTGGAGGCCGCCTCGGCAACCTTTTCCTGCGCCTGACGCTTGGTGCCGACGAACAGGACGCGGCCGCCGCCGGCGACGACGTCACGGACGGCCTGCAGGGCGCGGTGCAGCGCCGGGACGGTCTGCTCCAGGTCGATGATGTGCACGCCGTTGCGCACACCGAAGATGTACTGGGACATCTTCGGGTTCCAGCGACGGGTGTGGTGACCGAAGTGGACGCCGGCTTCGAGCAGCTGGCGCATCGTGAAGGACGGAATAGCCATTTGGAAAACTTCCTTTTCCGGTTGCTCCGCCGCGGGCATTGTCCCTGTGAAAAGACACCGGATCGGGCCTTCGGGGTAAAGCCGAGGGTCCGCCAGCCCGCGTGAGGTTTTGACGACGGCGCTTACATAGCCCGGCGAAACCGCTTTGGCAACAGCATTGGCGGGATACGTACGTTGGCTCTGCCGGGGAACGCTCCTTCCGACGGTTATAACCGTGTGATGGAGGTGTCCGTGCCGACGTTCCGCCTAGCCCTCGTTGAATTTCCTTTTGTGCGGGGTTCAGCACCGCTCCTTATGTCGACGCATGGCAACCGAAGGAACGACCGGGCAAGCCGTGGGCGCCGGAGTCGGGGATCGACCGTATCCGGGCGATTCGGGTGGCACCGGCGGGTTGATCGGATCCGTTAAAGCTCCACCACCTCCACCACGCCTGGGACGGCCTTCAGCGCGGCGCGGCTCTGGCTGGTGATGTTGAAGGCGCCGGGGAGTTGGATTTCCACCTCCTTCAGCGGGTCGATCTCGACCAGGACGTGGATCTTGCCCTTGCCGCGGCCAAGGCGGTCCAGCATGCCGCGAATGCTGTCCACCGGGCCGTTGTCGCGCAGCACCACCTTCAACCCGTCGGAGACCTGGGCGACAGCTTCCTCCAGTGGCTTCACCTCCTGGCAGGTCAGGCGCATGTCCTCGCCGTTCATCTGGACGTCCACGGTCATCAGAACCGGGCGTCCGGCCTCCAGCAGATCGCGGTTGGTGGCCAGCACCTCGGAAAAGACGGTCACCTCATAGCCGCCGCTGGCGTCCGACAGTTCGACGAAGGCGAAGCGGTTACCCGATTTCGCGGTCTTCTCCTTGCGGCTGACCACGATGCCCGCCACGCTGCGGCGGGTCATGCCACCGCCGGACACCGCCTGCGCGAGGTCCGCCGACCGGACCACCCGCATGCGCTTCAGTGGGCCGGCAAAGGCGTCGAGCGGGTGGGCGGACAGGTAGAAGCCGATGGCGCCGAACTCGTGCTTCAGCTTTTCCAGCGGCTCCCATTCCTTGACCTTGGGGAGATCCGGCTCCTTCAGCCCGCCGCCGCTACCACCAAACAGGTTGCCGATGCCGCTCTCGCGCTCCGCCGTCTCCGCCTGGGCGTAGCGGATCAGCGTCTCCAGCGCGGCGTGCACCTGGGCACGATTCGGGTTGATCTCGTCGAAGGCACCGGCGCAGGTCAGGTTTTCCAGCTGACGCTTGTTGATTGTCTTCAGATCCAGGCGGCGGGCGAAGTCGAACAGGCTCCGGTAAGGGCCGTTCTTCCGCCGCTCCTCGACCACCGCCTTCATGGCCGGCAGGCCGACGCCCTTAACGGCGGCGAGCGCGTAGCGCACGGCCTTGCTGCCGTCGGGCAGGGTCTCCACGCCGAAGATGCTGTCGGACTTGTTGATGTCGGGGGTCAGCAGCTTGATCTTGAGGCGCGACAGCTCCTGCCGGAAGACGTTCAGCTTGTCGGTGTTGCCGAGGTCGAGCGTCATCGACGCCGCCATGAACTCCACCGGGTGGTTCGCCTTCAGATAGGCGGTGTGGTAGGCGACCAGGGCATAGGCGGCGGCGTGCGACTTGTTGAAGCCGTAGCCGGCGAACTTCATGACCTGATCGAAGATCATGCTGGCCTGATCGGGGTCCACGCCCCGCGCGGCGGCACCGTCGCAGAAGATCTTCCGCTGGGCGTCCATCTCCTCCTTGATCTTCTTGCCCATCGCGCGGCGCAGCAAGTCGGCGCCGCCGAGCGAATATCCGCTCAGCACCTGCGCGATCTGCATGACCTGCTCCTGATAGATCATGATCCCGAAGGTCTCCTTCAGGATCGGCTCCAGGGCCGGGTTCATGTAATCGGCGGGCTCCTCCCCGTTCTTGACCTTGATGTATTTGGGGATGTTGTCCATCGGACCCGGCCGATACAGCGACACGAGCGCGATGATGTCCTCCAGACGGTTCGGCTTCAGGCGCCGCAGAACGTCGCGCATGCCCGAACTTTCCAGCTGGAACACGCCGGTCGATTCGGCGCGGCCCAGAAGCTCGTAGCTCTTCACGTCGTCCAGGGTGACGGTGGTCAGGTCTGGCTTTTCGGGAATCAGGTCCACCGCCGTCTTCAGCACGGTCAGCGTTTTCAGGCCCAGGAAGTCGAACTTCACCAGACCGGCCTGTTCGACATACTTCATGTTGAACTGTGTGACCGGCATGTCCGAGCGCGGGTCTCGGTACAGCGGCACCAGATCGTGCAGCGGTCGGTCGCCGATCACCACGCCGGCCGCGTGGGTCGAGGCGTGGCGGTACAGCCCCTCCAG
>JAEZPL010000289.1 GCA_023413605.1 Pseudomonadota bacterium | reverse complement strand
TCCCGCGACATCATGGAGCGCTACTGGAAAGGCGTTCTGGTCGTTCCGGAACGCATCCTGTTCGTCGCCCGGCTGGACGGCGTGATCGCCGGATCCGCGCAGCTGGTGAAGCCGGCCCGCAACAACGAGGCGCAGGCGCACGCCGCCACGCTGACCACCAACTTCGTCGCCCCCTGGGCGCGCGGCCACGGGCTGGCCAAGCGCTTGACGCAAGCGGTGGAGGACGAGGCCCGCACCGCCGGTTTCCGCATCCTGAACCTCGACGTGCGCGAGACGCAGGACGCCGCCATCCGGCTTTACGAGGATCTTGGGTTCAAGCGCTGGGGGACGCATCCCTTCTATGCGCTGGTGGACGGCAAAAGGCTGGCCGGTCACTTCTATGTGAAAGAACTCACCCCCGACACGCTTTCCGACACGCCCCCAGACACGCCATAGGACGAGACACCGCGATGATCATCTATCCCGCCATCGACCTGAAAGACGGTGCCTGCGTCCGGCTCCTGCGTGGCGAGATGAGCCAGGCGACCGTCTTCAACACGGACCCGGCCGAGCAGGCCCGCCTGTTCCAGAACCAGGGCTTCGAATGGCTCCATCTGGTCGACCTGAACGGCGCCTTCGAAGGCAAGCCGGTGAACGGTCAGGCGGTGGAAGGCATCCTGGGCGCCGTGAACATCCCGGTGCAGCTGGGCGGCGGCATCCGTGACCTGAAGACCATCGGCATGTGGCTGGAAAAGGGCGTCAGCCGCGTCATCCTGGGCACCGTGGCCCTGCGCGAGCCGGAGCTTGTCAAGGAAGCCTGCAAGGAATTCCCGGGCAAGGTCGCGGTGGGCATCGACGCGCGTGAAGGCTTCGTGGCCGTCGCCGGCTGGGCCGAAACCTCGACCATCAAGGCGCTGGATCTGGCGCTGAAGTTCGAGGACAGCGGCGTTGCCGCCATCATCTACACCGACATCAACCGCGACGGCGCCATGGGCGGCGTGAACGTCGAGGCGACGTCCGACCTCGCCTTCCACCTGACCACGCCCGTCATCGCGTCGGGCGGCGTGTCGTCCATCGACGACCTGATCGCGCTGAAGAAGGAGGAGCACACGGGCATCCAGGGCGTCATCTGCGGCCGCGCGCTGTACGACGGGCGCATCGAGCCGAAGGCGGCGCTTGAACTGCTGTCCTCCACCACCGTTTCCGGGGCTTCTGTTTCTGGGGCCTCTGTTTCTGGGGCCTCTGTTTCTGGGAATGCCGACTGATGCTGAAGATGCGCGTCATCCCCTGCCTGGACGTCAAGGACGGCCGGGTCGTGAAGGGGGTCAACTTCGTCGATCTGGTGGACGCCGGCGATCCCGTGGAGCAGGCCCGCGTCTATGACCGGGAGGGGGCCGACGAGCTGACCTTCCTGGACATCACCGCCAGCCACGAGAACCGCGACACCATCTACGACGTCGTGCGCCGCACCGCCGAGCAGGTGTTCATGCCGCTGACCGTCGGCGGGGGCGTGCGCACGGTGGAGGACATCCGCAAGCTTCTGCTGGCCGGCGCCGACAAGGTGTCGATCAACACCGCCGCCATCCACCGACCGGAGTTCGTGCGGGAAGCGGCGGAGAAGTTCGGCGCGCAGTGCATCGTCGTCGCCATCGACGCCAAGCAGGTGGAGCCGGGCCGCTGGGAGATATTCACCCACGGCGGCCGCAAGGCCACGGGCATCGACGCGGTGGAATGGGCCAAGCGCATGGAGTCCTATGGCGCGGGCGAGATCCTGCTGACCTCCATGGACCGCGACGGCACCAAGAGCGGCTTCGACCTCGCGCTGACCCGCAAGGTGGCCGACAGCCTGCGCATTCCGGTCATCGCGTCCGGTGGCGTCGGCACGCTCGACCATCTGGTGGAGGGCATCCGCGAGGGTCACGCCACGGCGGTGCTGGCGGCCTCCATCTTCCATTTCGGCACCTACACCATCGGCCAGGCCAAGGCGGCGCTCGCCCAGGCCGGCATCCCGGTGCGCCCGGCCCGTGCCTCTGAAAAGAGTGCGCCCGAGGTGGCTCATGGGTGAGGACAAGAAGGGCAAGGTGGCGAACGCCGCCCTGAACGCTGAGGTCCTGGACCGGCTGTTCGCCACCGTGCAGGCGCGCAAGGGTGCCGATCCGGAGACCTCCTACACCGCCAAGCTGTTCAGCCGCGGCACCTCCAAGATCGCCCAGAAGGTCGGCGAGGAGGCGGTGGAGGCCATCCTGGAGGCGGTGCGCGGCGACAAGGCGGCGCTCGCCTCGGAATCGGCCGACCTGCTCTACCATCTGATGGTGCTGTGGGCCGACGCCGGGCTGGAACCGGCCGAGGTGTGGGAAAAGCTGGCCCAGCGCGAGGGTGTCAGCGGCATCGCCGAGAAAAAGGCCCGGAAGGCCTGAAGCACACAGGGCCTGAAAAACGACGAAGGGGGGATAGCGAGATGGCCAAGACCTACGATCCGAACAACATCTTCGCCCGCATCCTGCGCGGCGAAATCCCGTGCAAGAAGGTCCATGAGACCGAGCACGCCCTGGCCTTCCACGACATCACCCCGCCGGCCCCGACCCACATCCTGGTGATCCCCAAGGGCGCCTACGTCGACATGGACGACTTCACCGCCAAGGCGTCGGAGACCGAGATCGCCGGCCTGTTCCGCGCCGTGGGCGAGGTCGCCCGCATGGCCGGCACGGTCGATGCCGGCTACCGCATCCTGTCGAACTGCGGCGCCGACGCGCATCAGGAAGTCCCACACCTGCACATCCACGTCTTCGCCGGCCGTGACCTGGGCCGGATGCTCGGCAAGGCCTGAGCCGGGGTTCGGACGGGATCCGGGCAACGCCTGATCCACGTGAAACATCGGGACCGTTGACGAAGGGCGCCGGAGGAAACTCCGGCGCCCTTTCTTCATACGCCTCCTTCGATCTGGTGTTGTTCCAAGTGCTTACGGGCGGATGACGGAAGAACCCGCCCCGTTCGATGTTGATTTCCCTGCCCTGGTGGCGATGGCGACAGCGGGAGGACACGGCGATGAGCGCGCAGCTTCTGGTGGGCGACGACGGAGCCAACAGGATCGACGGCACGGCCGGCGCCGACCTGATCTACGGGTTCAACCCGCAGGGTCCGCAGGCCGATGTCGGCTCCATCACGGCCACCCGCGTGGCGACGGGCCTGCGCCAGCCCCTGTTCGCCACCGCTCCCCCCGGCGATGCGTCGCGCCTGTTCATCGTGGAGAAAGGCGGGCGGATCGAGATCCTGGATCTGGCGAGCGGCAAGGTCCTGCCCCAACCCTTCCTCGACCTTTCCAGCCAGATCACCAACAAGGACGAGGCAGGCCTGCTCGGCCTTGCCTTCCATCCGGACTTCGCTTCGAACGGGCTGTTCTACGTCAACCTGATCAACCGCAACGGCGACACCGAAATCCGGCAGTACCGCGCGGACCCGAACGGAAACATCGCCGACGCGGGCAGCCAGCAGCTCGTCCTCGGCGTCGATCAGCCGGACTTCACCAACCACAAGGGCGGCTGGCTCCAGTTCGGGCCGGACGGGTTCCTGTACGCGTCGCTTGGCGACGGCGGTGGGGGTGGTGATCCGAACAACAACGCGCAGAACACCGCCAGCCTTCTGGGCAAGATCCTGCGGCTGGACGTGAACGCCGACCAGTTCCCGGCCGACCCGTCGAAGATCTACGCCATTCCCGCCGACAACCCGTTCACCGGCGGGGGCGGCGCCGGCGAGGTCTGGGCCTACGGCCTGCGCAACCCCTGGCGGCCCAGCTTCGACCGCGCCACGGGCGACCTTTACATCACCGACGTCGGCCAATCGCAGCGGGAGGAAATCGACCTTGGCGCCAAGGGTGCCAACTACGGCTGGCCGGTTCTGGAGGGCACGCAGAGCTACAAGCCGGGCACGCTGACCGGCGGCGGGTCCGTCCCGCCCATTTACAGCTACGGCCACGACCAGGGCCGCTCGATCACCGGCGGCTATGTCTACCGCGGCGCGAGCGAGGGGCTGCAAGGCCAGTATTTCTTCGCCGACTTCGGCTCCGCCCGGATCTGGACGCTCCGGCAGACGGCCAACGGCTGGGCGGCGGTCGATCGGACCGGTCAGGTGAAGCCCGACGCCGGCAGCCTCAGCCAGCCGACGTCCTTTGGGGAAGACGGGCGGGGCAACCTGTATGTGACCGATTTCGATGGGGACGTCTTCCTCCTGACACCCCAGACGGACTCCAAGGACCTCGGCGACACGCTGCTGGGCGCCGAGGGGCCGGATATGATCTACGGCGGATCGGGTTCGGACTGGCTGCAAGGCGACGCCGGCAACGACACGCTGGACGGCGGGCCGGGGCCGGACCGCTTCGTGGTCACGCCGGGTGGCGGAGCCGACTTCGTGGCCGATTTCAACGCCGACGAGGGCGACCGTTTCCAGCTGGCGCCCGGCCTGACGGAAACGGCGGTGGCCTCGCGGTCCGGCGGCAGCCTGGTGAGCTTCTCAGACGGCTCCACCTTGCTGCTGGCCGGGATCACCCCCGACCGCGTGTCCCCCAGCTGGTTCCTTGCGGGCTGAGGGCACGGGTTGAGGGCACGGGCTGATGGCGGTCAGGACGCCGGAGCGACGGTTTTCGGCAGCAGGATGTAGTATTCCCCGGCGCTCTTCATCACGCCGGCCCGCTTCTCCGCCTCCTCGCCATGGCCCCAGAAGACATCGCCGCGCACCGGGCCACGGATGGCACCGCCGGTGTCCTGGGCGATCATCAGGCGACGCAGGCGGACCTGGGCGTCCAGGGGGTCTTCCGCGTCGAGCCAGACCGGCACGCCGTAGGGCAGGAACTTGGAATCCACGGCCAGGCTGCGGCCCGGCGTCAGGGCCACGTTCTGGGCGCCGACCGGGCCCTCCCCCTTCAGCTCCTGGAAGAATACGTAGGACGGGTTCTTGTTCATCAGGGCATCGGCCTGATCGGGGTGGGCCTTGAGCCAGTCGCGGATGGTCTGGAGCGACACCTGCTCCCGCGGGATTTCACCGCGCTCGATCAGTTCCCGCCCGATGGCGACGTATTTGTGCCCGTTCTGGGCGGCATAGCCGACGCGCGTCTCCGTCCCGTCGGGGAAGCGCACGCGGCCGGAACCCTGGATGTGCAGGAAGAAGGTGGCAATGGGATCCTGGAGCCACAGAAGCTCCAGCCCCCTGCCCTTCAGCGCGCCGGTCTCGATGGCGGCGCGGTCCTCGAAGGGCTTCAGGCGGCCGTCGGTGACGCGCCCAGCGATGCGCTCGCCCTTCCAGCGGTCGGCGAAGTCGCCCAGGTCCACCATGACCAAATCGGCCGGTCGCTTGTAGAGCGGCACCGGATAGGCCACGTCCGGCGTTCGGCTGCCCTTCAACTCCACCTCGTAATAGCCGGTGAAGAGGCCGCGCCGGTTGTCGTTGTTGGCTGCGGCGTAGGGGGTGAACCATTCCTCGAAAAAGGCGCGGGCCGCCGCGTCGTCGCCCGCCGGCAGTGCGGCGAGACGGGCGCAGGGCGCCTGCCAGTCGGCCGCCTTGCCCCCCACTCCGTCCGGCCCGACCGTCCGGTCGGCCGGCAGCGCCTTCAGCTTGCCGCAGGACCGCTGGAAGGCCGGCACGGCATCGGCGACGCGGTCGGCAGTCCAGCCCGGCAGGTCTTTGAAGGCCACGGGCTTCAGCGTCAGCTTGTCGGGTGGAGGGGGAGCCTTGGCCTCCTCCTCCTTCTGGCCGCACGCAACGAGAAGCGCCGCGGCAAGGCCTGCCGCGGCGCTCAAACGGATCAGCGGATGCTTGGTCATCAGTGGGTGGTGCGGGTCTCGACGAGCGACCAGTTCGGGTTGGCGGCCCGGGTGTTGCGAGCGAAGGTCCAGACGTCCACCGCCTCGACCACCGCGTCGGAATCGCCGTCCACCACGGCGCCGTTGCGGTCGCGCACGACGTTCATCTGCTGCGACACGAACTTGACCGTGACCAGCGCGGTGCGACCGTCCATGCGGGCCTCCACCACGTCGGCGTCGTCGATCGTTTCGATGCGGGTCTCCAGCGTCTCGCCGGCCGCCTGACGGTCGCGGACGGCGCGGGCGAAGTTGTCGTAGACATCATCGGCCAGCAGCGGGCGCAACGTGGCCGTGTCGCCCTTGGCGAAGGCCTCCACGATCATCTGGAAGGCGCCGCGGGCGCCCTGCAGGAAATGCTTCTCGTCGAAGGTCGGATCAGCGGCTTTGATCTGGGCCAGCGCCGCGGCGAGCGACACGGGCTCGTCAGGCGACGGAGCGGCGGCGGGCGCCGGACGTTCGCGTCCGGGCATCTGAACGACGTTGTCGGGCGCGCCGGGACGGGGCGAGAAGGGGTTCGGGCGCTGCCGTTCCTCACCGGTGCGGCGACCGAGCACGCTGCGCAGCCGGTACACGAGAAACGCGGCGATCATCGCGAAGATCACGATTTCGACGAACACAAACCCATCTCCCATCGTCAATCCTTCCGGGTGACTGAACGCCGGCAAACAAAAGGCCGGTCGTGTGCGATCCGCTACTGGACCCTCCGGGGGCTGGGCATTAAGTGTACCCTGAAAGCACACCGATCCAGGTGGCCCAAACCGGAAAAGCCGATTTCGATACGAAGCCCGGCCATCCGGAGCCGGGCAAAACAACTACCCCAGCCTAGATAGGCCCTTGAGGTTGAAAGAGCAAGGACAGCCATGAATCCGTTGCTTCTGTTGCTTCTGCTGCCGGTTGCGGAAATTGCCACCTTCGTGGAGGTCGGCGACTGGATCGGCACCGGTCCCACGATCGGTCTGGTCATTCCGGCGGCCATCCTCGGAACGGTGCTGATCCGCTGGCAGGGGCTGTCCGTCCTGAAGCGCGCCCAGGAAGCCGCGGAGCGCGGCGAGGTTCCGGTCGGCGCCGTCTTCGAAGGCTTCTGCGTCGTGGTGGCCGGCGTGCTGCTGATCATTCCGGGATTCCTGACGGACATCGTCGGCCTGCTGCTGTTCATCCCGCCGGTGCGCAACGCCCTGGGCCGCTGGCTGTTCGAACGTATGCGGAAAAACGCGTCCTTCCAGATGCACGGGCGGATGGGGGGCCGCGCCTGGAACGCCAATGGGAGCGCCAATGGCGGACCGGAGCCGCGCAACCGCCCCCCGCCCGGCGTGATCGATGTCGATTACCGCGAGGTCAATCCGGAAGAGGAGAAGGCCGGCGGGGAGAAGCCCAATGGGGACAAGCCCGGCGACACGCCGCAGATCGGCGAATCCCGCTGGGCGCCGCCGGATTCCAAGCACCGCAATGACCGCGGCTAGAGGACTGCCCCTCGCCCGCCCCGTTTTCCACTCCTCTTCGCTCGTGCCTTTCCGTCCGTGCTTTCCGCCCGTGCTTTCCGCCCGTGCTTTCCATTGTCGGTCCGCCGGATCCGTGGTAGCCAGCGGGTCTTGCACACCACCCCACCGTGACGCCGCTCTGCGGCCAGGAGTTGTTTCATGTCCGATCAGCAGACCAACGGTCAAGATCAGGAAGCCGCCACCTCTCTGCCGATGCATGTGCTGGCGCAGTATGTGAAGGACCTGTCCTTCGAGAACCCCAACGCGCCCCAGAGCCTTCTGCCCGGCCAGCCGCAGCCCCAGGTCAACATCGGCGTGGACGTGCAGGCCCAGCCGATGGGCGAGGATGTGTACGAGGTGGTGCTGAAGCTGCACTGCGAGGCGAAGCAGGGCGAGGGTGTGGCCTTCCTGGTCGAGGTTGCCTACGGCGGCCTGTTCCAGCTGCCGGGCCTGCCGCAGGAGCATCACCGCGCCGTCCTGCTGATCGAAGGCCCGCGCATGCTGTTCCCGTTCGCCCGCGCCGTCGTGGCCGGCTGCACGCAGGACGGCGGCTTCCCGCCGCTGATGATCAACCCGATCGACTTCGTCGACCTGTACCGCCGCCAGACCGCTGCCCAGGCGCAGGGCCAGCAAGGCGAGCAGGGCGAGCAGCAGTCGCCGTTCTGATCCGGCCCGTTCGGGCAGGAAAAAAGGCGGGAGGCTTTCGGGCCTCCCGCCTTTTTTGTTTTGGCGCCGTCTCCGTCATCCCAACGAAGGCTGGAACGACGGAGAGCATGAAACGCCCTACTGGTTCATGGACTCGAAGAATTCCGAGTTCGACTTGGTGTGCTTCAGCTTGTCCACCAGGAAGTCGACCGCATCGGTCACGCCCATCGGCATCAGGATGCGGCGCAGGATCCACATCTTGGAGATGGTGCCCTTGTCGACCAGCAGCTCTTCCTTGCGGGTGCCCGACTTGGAGATGTCGATGGCCGGGAAGGTGCGCTTGTCGGAGAGCTTGCGGTCCAGCACGATTTCCGAGTTGCCGGTGCCCTTGAACTCTTCGAAGATCACCTCGTCCATGCGGCTGCCGGTGTCGATCAGCGCGGTGGCGATGATGGTCAGCGAGCCGCCTTCCTCGATGTTGCGGGCCGCGCCGAAGAAGCGCTTCGGCCGCTGCAGCGCGTTGGCGTCCACACCGCCGGTCAGCACCTTGCCCGAGGACGGCACGACGGTGTTGTAGGCGCGCGCCAGACGGGTGATGGAGTCCAGAAGGATGACCACGTCGCGCTTGTGCTCCACCAGGCGCTTGGCCTTCTCGATCACCATTTCGGCGACCTGGACGTGGCGGGTCGCCGGTTCATCGAAGGTGGAGCTGATCACCTCGCCCCGCACCGACCGGGCCATGTCGGTCACCTCTTCCGGCCGCTCGTCGATCAGCAGCACGATGAGGTAGGCTTCGGGGTGGTTGGTGGCGATGGAATGGGCGATGTTCTGCAGCATCACCGTCTTGCCGGTGCGCGGCGGGGCGACGATCAGGCCGCGCTGGCCCTTGCCGAGCGGCGCCACGAGGTCGATGATGCGGCCCGTGAAGTTCTTCTTGGTGGGATCGTCGACTTCCATGCGCAGCCGCTCTTCCGGGTAGAGCGGGGTCAGGTTGTCGAAGTTGATGCGGTGGCGGACCTTGTCCGGCGCATCGAAGTTGATGGTGTTGACCTTGAGGAGGGCGAAGTAGCGTTCCCCATCCTTGGGCGACCGGATCTGCCCTTCCACCGTGTCGCCGGTGCGCAGGCCGAAGCGGCGCACCTGGCTGGGGCTGACGTAGATGTCGTCGGGGCCGGGAAGATAGTTCGCTTCCGGAGAGCGCAGGAACCCGAAACCGTCCTGAAGAACCTCAAGCACACCGTCGCCAAAGATCGGAACGTCGTTTTCCGCCAGTTGCTTCAGAATGGCGAACATCATGTCCTGCTTGCGCAGGGTGCTGGCGTTCTCGATCTGCAGTTCCTCCGCGAACGCCAGCAGTTCGGCGGGGCTCTTGCACTTCAGCTCTTGGAGATGCATGGGGGGTGCCTTAGGGAATCGTCATGCGAGGGGGGAGTGCCAGAAGGTCCCGGGCCGGCGCAGGGAGCGTCGGTTGAGCGTCAGACGGCGCTGAAGGAAGCGGAAAGGCCCTTCGGTCGTCGCGCCCATATCGTTGGGGAGGGACGGAACGGCAGATGTGGGTGTGGGTTCCCGCGAGGCTTGCCGCCCCGTGGTGAACAAGATGGTTAGCGGATCGCCGCATGCAAGTCAAACGAAAGCGAAACCGTGAGCACATCCAAACGGGGCACTTTGCCGCATCCCCTTATGCCCTACCCTGGCTGTTGCCACGTACACGTTTGATGTCCCCGCAACCCGCCCATAACCGGATGAACCATCCCCAAAAGGATCATCATGGACCTGCGCACCAGCCCCGAACCCCATCGTCCTGAGACAACGCCCGGCCCCCTGCCCTGGCACGCACGCCCGGCGGATGACGCGCTGCTGGAGCTGGACAGCCCCGAAGGCGGCCTGACGCCGGAAGAGGCGCAGGCGCGGCTGGACCGCTGGGGACCGAACCGGCTGACCCCGCCGCCGCGCCGGTCCGCCCTGATGCGATTCCTGGCGCAGTTCGACAACCTTCTGATCTACGTGCTGATCGCGGCCGGCGTGGTGACGTTGCTGCTGGGCGAGTTGACCGACGCGGCGGTGATCGCGGGCGTGGTGCTGATCAACGCGCTGATCGGCTACATCCAGGAAGGCAAGGCCGAGCAGGCGTTGGACGCGATCCGCGACATGCTGTCGCCCCAGGCGGTGGTGCTGCGCGGCGGCCACCAGACGACCGTTCCGGCGGAGGAGCTGGTGCCCGGCGACCGGGTGTTTCTGTGCTCCGGCGACAAGGTGCCGGCCGACCTGCGGCTGGTCCAGGCCAAGGGCCTGCGCGTGCAGGAGGCGGCGCTGACCGGGGAATCCGTGCCGGTCGCGAAGACCACCGACCCGGTCGAACCCGACGCCCCGCTGGCCGACCGCACCGGCATGGCCTATTCGGCGACGCTGGTGGCCCAGGGACAGGCCGTCGGCGTGGTGGTGGCCACCGGCGACGCGACGGAGCTGGGGCGCATCGGCGCCCTTCTGGCGGGCGTGCAGGAGCTGACCACGCCATTGCTGGCCCAGATGGCGGTGTTCGGGCGCTGGCTGACCTTCGGCATCCTGGGGCTGACCGCCTTGACCTTCCTGTTCGGCACGCTGGTCCGGGGGGAGCCTTGGCCGGACATGGTCATGGCCGCGGTCGGGCTGGCCGTGGCGGCCATCCCGGAAGGCCTGCCGGCGGTGATGACCATCACGCTGGCCATCGGCGTTACCCGCATGGCCCGGCGCAACGCCATCATCCGCCGCCTGCCGGCGGTGGAGACGCTGGGCTCGGTCGGGGTCATCTGCTCCGACAAGACGGGCACGCTGACCCGGAACGAACTCGTCGTGCAGACCGTGGTCTCGCAGGCGGACGAATACACCGTCACCGGAGCCGGCTACCGGCCGGAGGGCGCGTTCGAGCGCGGCGGGCGCACGGTGGAGCCGGCCGGCGAGACCGTGCTGCTGCGGCTGGCGCGCGCCGCCCTGCTGTGCAACGACGCGGAGCTTCACCGGGACGAGACCGGCGACTGGTCCGTGTCCGGCGATCCGACCGACGGTGCCCTGCTGGTGCTGGCGCGCAAGGCCGGCCTCGACCCCGCCGCGGAGGCCGAACGGCATCCGCGCATCGACGTCATCCCCTTCGAGTCCGAGCACAAGTTCATGGCGACCCTGCACCGCGGACTCGATGGAGAGTCCGATGGGCAAGGCCTGCTCTGCGTCAAGGGCGCGCCGGAACGGGTGCTGGCCATGTGCGCCCATGTCCTCGGCCCCGCGGGTGCGGAGCCGCTGGACGCCGCGGCCTGGAACGCGCGGATCGACGCGCTGGCGGCGCAGGGGCAGCGGGTGCTGGCGATCGCCGGCCGCTTCGTCCCGCCCGGTCAGACGACGCTCGGATTCGAAGACGTGCGCAACGGGCTGACCCTGCTCGGCCTGTGCGGCCTGATCGACCCGGCGCGGGAGGAGGCCATCGCCGCCGTCCGGCAGTGCCAGGCGGCCGGAATCCGGGTGAAGATGATCACCGGCGACCACGCCGGCACCGCCCAGGCCATCGGGCGGCGTTTCAACCTGTCGGGCGAGGCCGTGACCGGCGCCGCGCTGGACCGGCTGGACGACAAGGACCTGGTCGCCGTGGCGCGCGACACCGACGTGTTCGCCCGCACCACGCCGGAGCACAAGCTGCGCCTTGTCCGCGCGCTCCAGTCGGCCGGGCAAACGGTCGCCATGACCGGCGACGGGGTCAACGACGCGCCGGCCCTGAAGCGTGCCGACGTCGGCATCGCCATGGGCCACAAGGGAACGGAGGCCGCCAAGGAAGCCGCCAGCATGGTGCTGGCCGACGACAATTTCGCGTCCATCGCCCACGCGGTGGAGGAAGGCCGCACCGTCTACGACAATCTGCGCAAGACCATCCTGTTCCTGCTGCCGACCAACGGCGCCCAGGCGCTGGTGATCCTGGTGGCGGTGCTGGCCGGCTACACGCTGCCGATCACGCCGGTGCAGATTCTGTGGGTGAACATGGTGACCGCGGTCACGCTGGGCCTGGCGCTCGCCTTCGAGCCGCCGGAGGCCAACGTGATGCAGCGCCCTCCCCGCCCGCAGCGGGAACCGATCCTGCCGGGCTTCCTGATTGTGCGGATGGTGCTGGTGATGGCCCTGCTGGTGGCCAGCAGCTTCGGATTCTTCCTGTACCACGAGGGCCACGGCGACCCGGTGGCGGTCGCCCGCACCATGGCGGTCAACGCGCTGGTGGTGGGCGAGATCGTCTTCCTGCTGAACGCGCGGTCGATCA
>JAEZPL010000587.1 GCA_023413605.1 Pseudomonadota bacterium | reverse complement strand
TACATCGGTCAGCTGCGTGGCATGACCTCGGGCCGTGCGTCCTACACGATGGAGTTCAGCCACTACGAGCCGGTGCCGCGCAACGTCACCGAGGAAATCGTGGCCGGCCGCAACAGCAAGGCCGCCTGATATCAGGCCCAGCCTTGAGGCTTTGTTTTAGGGAAGACGGTCGGCGGAGCAATCCGCCGGCCGTTTTTCTTTGTGCGGCCCCTCTCCACCCGGATAGGGCGCCTCTCTTCGGGCGACCATCCGAAAAGATGAGTGTTGCGCTCGGGTAACGTGTCCCAGATTTTGGGAATGACCCGACGAATCTTCTTGCTCGTGGCCTTTATGGCCCTGTCGCTCTCCGGCACGCCCGCTTGGGCGGGGCAGGGGGATGCCCGTCTCGATGCGCTGTTCCAGGATCTGCTGGGGACCGGCGATCAGGTCGCCGCCGATGCCGTCCAGGACCGCATCTGGGACATCTGGCTGGAAAACCCGCGTGAGGATCTGCTGATCCTGATGCGCGACGGCGTGCAGAGCATGAACGAGGACCGATACGAAGAGGCGCTCGCCGATTTCGATCGGGTCGTCGCCGCGGATCCGCACTACGCCGAAGGCTGGAACAAGCGGGCCAACGCTCAGTATCTGCTCGGCAACTATGGCGCGGCCGTGAATGACATCCGGCGCGTCCTGTCCCTGGAACCGCGCCATTTCGGCGCCCTGGCCGGGCTGGGGCTGGTCTATCTGGCCATCGACGAGCCGGCGGGTGCGCTCAAGGCCTTCAACGCCGCGCTGGCGATCAACCCGCATCTGGACGGCGTGCGTGATCAGGCCATGAAAATCCGTCAGCAGATGGCGCGCTCAGCCCTTTGATACGGCCGGCGCATGAAGGCTTCCATGATCGGCCGGCCGCATCACCCTTTCGCACATGGCTGCACCATTTGCTGCCGGGTTTGAACCGAAGGAGTTTGATGGAAGCCATCAAACGCCTTCGGTATGATACGGCCGGCGAGCACTGGACGTGGTCATCCGCCGACCGTATGAGTCCTGGATCGGCCGCTGCTCCGATCCCTAAAAATCTTTTAATCCGGCCGCAAGGCATCCGTGACCAGGCGTTGCCTAAGTATGGGTCAACGAAAAGCGACGCCAGTCACGGAGAGCCATCGATGACCAACACCCCTTCCACCCCAGGATCCGGTGCCCGCGCCCCGCGGTCGGGCCGGATGCGCAAAACGCTTGCAGCCCTGCTGCTCGGCACGACGGTTCTTACCGGCCCCTTTCTGATCGCCAACATGCCGCCCGCCGTCGCCGCGCCTGCCGTCACGCAGGTGCAGGATGCGCCGGCCAGCTTCGCCGACCTTGCCGCCAAGGTGACGCCCGCGGTCGTGAACATCTCGACCACCCAGGAAGTGAAGGCGGAGCGCGGTGCGCCCAACATGCCGAACTTCCCGCCGGGTTCCCCGTTCGAGGAGTTCTTCCGCCAGTTCCAGGACCAGTTCGGCCAGGGGCCGGATAGTGCCCCGCAGGACACCCAGCCCCGCGGCAAGATGGGCTCGCTCGGGTCCGGCTTCATCGTCGATCCATCGGGCTACGTGGTGACCAACAACCACGTGATCGACGGCGCGCAGGAGATCACCGTCACCCTTCAGGACGGCACGGCGCTGCCGGCCACGCTGGTCGGGCGCGACGCCAAGACCGACATCGCGCTGCTGAAGGTGAAGTCCGAAAAGCCCCTGCCCTCCCTGGAGTGGGGCGACAGCGACGCCGCCCGCGTCGGCGACTGGGTCATGGCGGTCGGCAACCCGTTCGGGCTTGGCGGCACGGTGACCAAGGGCATCGTCTCGGCGCGCGGCCGCGACATCCACAGCGGTCCGTACGACGACTACCTGCAGCTTGACGCCGCCATCAACCGCGGCAACTCGGGCGGCCCGACCTTCGGCATGGACGGGCGGGTCATCGGCATCAACACCGCCATCTACTCGCCAAATGGCGGTTCGGTCGGCATCGGCTTCGCCATCCCGTCCAACCTCGCCAAGGACGTCGTCGCCCAGCTGAAGGACAAGGGCCATGTGGAGCGCGGCTGGCTCGGCGTGAAGATCCAGCAGGTGTCGCCCGACATCGCTGAAAGCGTCGGCATGTCCCAGCCCAAGGGCGCGCTGGTCGCCGAGGTGACGCCGAACAGCCCGGCCGCCAAGGGCGGCCTGCAGCAGGGCGACGTGATCCTGTCCTACGGCGGCAAGCCGGTGGACGCGCTGCGTGACGTGACCCGCCGCGTGGCGGAGACCAAGGCCGGCGACACGGTGGACGTGACCGTGATGCGGCACGGCAAGGAGAAGACCCTTTCGGTGAACATCGCGCCGCTGCCGGGCGAGCAGCAGATGGCCTCGAACGACGCGGCCCCCGCTGAGACCTCCGCCGTCGAGACGGTGAAGGGCCTGAAGCTGGCGCCGCTGGACAAGGCCGCTCGTGCCCGCCTCGGCCTTGGCGACGATGTGAAGGGCGTGGTGGTGACCTCGGTTTCGCCCAAGGCCGGCAACGTGCCGGTGCGGCCCGGCGACGTGATCGTGAAGGTTGGCGAACATTCCGTCACCTCCCCGGCGGACGTGACCAAGAGCCTGGCCGAAGCCGAGAAGGACGGGCGCAAGGCTGTCCTGCTGCTGGTCAACCGGCGCGGCAGCGAGAGCTTCGTCCCGCTGAAGCTCGGCCAGGCCTGACCGCGGACAACGCCGTCTTCTCCCCTTGGGGAAGACGGCGTTCCGGGTGAGGACGCAGGCCCGGAGCAAACCCCCGCCTCAGGGCCGCGTCCTCCCCCGATTAATTCCATGTCCCGGCCCTTTTCGCATCGGAGAGGGACTTTATGGCAGCCGGAAGGATGCGGTAATCTCATGCTCATGAAAGTCCTCGTCATCGAAGATGATCAGCAGGCTGCCTCCTACCTCCAGAAAGGGCTGAAGGAAGCCGGGCATGTCGTGGACCTTGCGTACGACGGCAAGGAGGGCCTGTTCCTGGCCGGATCGGAGCATTACGACGTCATGGTCGTGGACCGGATGCTGCCCGGCCGCGACGGGCTGTCGCTGGTCGAGATCCTGCGCGCCACGGGCAACGACACGCCGGTGCTGTTTCTCTCCGCGCTCGGCAGCGTGGACGATCGGGTGAAGGGGTTGAAGGCCGGCGGCGACGACTACCTGACCAAACCCTTCGCCTTCTCCGAACTGCTCGCCCGCATCGAGGTGCTGGTGCGCCGCCGCACGGCGGCCCAGCCGCAGACCAAGCTGTCGGTGGGCGACCTGGAACTGGACCTGCTGTCGCGCACGGTCAAGCGCGCCGGCAAGGTGATCGACCTGTTGCCCCGCGAATTCGCCCTGCTGGAGTATCTGATGCGCAACGCCGGCAGCGTGGTGACCCGCACCATGATGTTGGAGAATGTGTGGGACTATCACTTCGATCCGCAGACCAACGTCATCGACGTGCACATCGCCCGCCTGCGGCAGAAGATCGACAAGGATTTCCCCACGCCGCTGATCCACACGGTGCGCGGGGCCGGCTACAGCCTGCGGGCGCCGGAGTGAAGGGCGGGTTCTTCCCCCACCTGCGGCTTCTGCGAACCACCCCGTTCCGGCTGGCTCTGCTCTACCTCGGCCTGTTCGTCCTGTCGGTCAGCATGATCCTGCTGATCCTCTACCGCACCACCGCCGGCTTCCTGGAGCAGGAAATCGGCGAGACCATCGCCGTGGAGGTCGCCGGCCTGCAGGACCAGTACCGCAACAACGGCCTGCGCGGGCTCGTCGACGCCGTCCGCGAGCGCAGCGCCACCCCGCACACCAATTCCATCTACCTGCTGACCACGCCCGGCGGCGTGATGCTGGCCGGCAATCTTAGAGGCTGGCCCGACGTGAAGCCCGGCGAGGGCGGCTGGTCCCATTTCAAGGTCTCCGACTACGGCGGCATGGTGGATCGGCCGTCCACGGCCATGGCCGTCACCTTCACGCTGCCCGGGCAATTCCGCCTTCTCGTCGGCCGCGACATGAGCGAACTCGACCAACTGCGCGGCCGCCTTGTGTCCTCGCTGCGCTGGGTGTTCGCGGTCACCATCATCCTCGGCCTTGGCGGCGGGCTGCTGATCGCCCGCGGAGCCATGCGGCGGATCGAGGCCATCAACCGGACGACGCGCCAGATCATGGCCGGCGACCTGACCGGCCGCGTCCCGCGCGCCGGCGGCGGCGACGAGATCGACCGGCTGGCGGGCAACCTGAACGCCATGCTCGACCAGATCGAACGGCTGATGACCGGCATGCGGCAGGTGACGGAAAGCGTCGCGCACGACCTGCGCACGCCCCTGTCGCGCCTGCGCGCCCGCGTCGAACTGGCGCTGATCCGCGATACCGAGGACCCGGAGGTCTACCGCGCGGTGCTTCAGGACACGATCACGGAGGCTGACCGGCTGCTCGCCACCTTCACCGCGCTGCTGTCCATCGCCGAGGCGGAATCGGGCGCCAAGCGCACCGATCTGGAACCCGTGGACCTGACCGAGGTGGTGCGGCTCGCCGCCGACCTGTACGAACCGGTGGCCGAGGAAAAGGGGCAGACCCTTTCCACGGAGATCCGCGGGAAGGCCACCGTGCGCGGGAACGAGCAGCTGTTGGCGCAGGCCGTGTCCAACCTGCTGGACAACGCCATCAAATACACGCCGGAAGGCGGGCACATCGCCCTGCTGCTGGAGGGGGCCGGACCCGGCCGCGCCGCCCGCGTCACGGTGGCCGACAGCGGTTCCGGCATTCCGGAGGAGATGCGGGGGAAGGTGCTGGAACGCTTCGTGCGGCTCGACGCAGCGCGGGCTTCGCCGGGCAACGGCCTGGGGCTCAGCCTCGTCGACGCGGTGGCCCGGCTGCACGGCGCCCAGCTGGTGCTGGAGGACAACCGGCCGGGTCTGCGGATCAGCCTTGTCTTCCCGCCGGACACCGTCCGCAAACAGGTGGGACCGCAAAAGGCCGGAACGTTCGCGGCGCCGCTTGGTTGAACCCTTCCACCGGAAGGAGAACCACAATGGCGAATGAGCAGAACGCGAGCGACAAGAACGTCGGCGGACGCACCGGCGGCAACACCAACGAGCAGCCCAAGGATCTTGGGCGCAATCAGTTCAACAACCCGGACAAGCCCCGCGCCGGCAACCATCCTGGACAAGTGAGTCAGGATGCCGATCACGGCACCAACCCGACCGATCCGGTCAGGGTGCGCCCCGGCCACGGATCGGGCAAACCCGGCGACATGCCGGACCGCTGATCCGGAAAGCGCTGATCCACAAGAAAAGAGCCCGCCGTTTCCGGCGGGCTTGAGGTGACATCAGCGAGAATGACTCCTTGGCGTCCTTCAAGATATGGGGCGCCGCCCGCCGCCGCGCATTCGGATAAGTGTAGTAGCACCAAGGTACTAAGGATAGCGCGGTGCAACTCATGCCTTGGGACGGCGTTTCACCGGTGAATTCAACCGGGAAGGCGTCATGGAGTCGATCAGGTCAAGGAGCGGGCAGGGTGGCGATCCGGCAACCCCGCAGGCGGCGGAAGCAGCGGCTGGTGGGAAGCACGCTCCGCCTGGAACGCACGGGCGGCCGGTCGCGGTCGAGCTGAAGGTCTTCACCTGGAAGGTGCTGATCGCCGCCGGGATTTTCGGTCTGCTGTTCCTGGCCTGGCGGGTGGCGGACGCTCTGCTTCTGGTCTTCGCGGGCGTGTTGTTCGCCATCCTGATGCAGCGGACGGCCGATGCGCTGCACCGCTTCACCCCGCTGCCGCAGGGATGGGCGCTGGCGGTCGTGCTGTTCCTCCTGGCGGCGGCCCTTATCGGCGGCGGCGTTCTTCTGGGACATTCCGTCGCCTCGCAGATCGACCAGCTTACGACGCAGATCAACCGCGGCATCGAGCAGTTGCCGGCGCCCATTCGCGACCAGATCGCGCAGCAGGGGCAGGACGCGTCCTCCTGGCTCAGCCGGCTGCGCTCGGTGGCGTCCAGCGTCGTCTTTTTCCTGGGCGACGCGGTGGTGGTGGTCTTCACCGCCATCTACCTCGCGGCATCGCCGGCGATCTACCGGCGCGGCATCGTCCTGCTGGTGCCGCCGCGCGGCCACGAGCGCGCTCACGAAGTCCTGGACGTGATGGGCGACTCCCTGTGGAAATGGCTGATCGGGCAACTCGCCGCCATGGTGATCGTGGGCGTGCTGACGACGGTCGGGTTGATGCTGCTCGGCATCCCCAGCGCGCTGGCCCTGGGCTTCCTGGCCGGGTTGCTGGAGTTCGTCCCGTTGATCGGCCCGGTGATGGCGGCGGTGCCGGGCATCCTGATCGCCTTCGCCCAGTCGCCGCAGGACGCCATCTGGGTGGCGGTGCTCTACCTCGTGATCCAGCAGGCGGAGGGCAACCTGATCACGCCGCTGATGCAGAAACGCGTGGTCGACCTGCCGCCCGTCATCACCATCGGGGCCATCGCCGCCGGTGGGGTTCTGTTCGGCCTTTTGGGCATGTTCCTGGCGACTCCGCTGGCCGTCGTGGCGCTGGTCCTCGTCAACATGCTCTACATCGAAGACAAGCTGGGCGAGAGGCGCCACTTTCCGAGCGAGGACTGAGGATTACACGGCCTCGACCTTGATCTCGGCGGCGGAGCGCAACGGCAGCTCCTTCAGGAAAAGGGTCATCACGAAGGACAGCAGGGCCAGCGCCGCCGCCAGCAGGAACAGGGTGGAGAAGCCGTGTTCGAAGGCCATGAGGGCTGAGGCGCGGGCGGCGTCGGGCAGGGTGCCGAGCGCCGCGACGCCGCGCTCCATCACCTCGCGGCCGCTGATTCCCGGCAGGCCGGCCGCGTTCAGCCGCGCCTCGACATCGGCGGCGAAGGCCGCGCCGAACAGCGCCACGCCCACCGACCCGCCGAGCGAGCGGAAGAAGCCCACGGAGGCGGTCGCCGCCCCCAGGTCGCGGCGGTCCACCGCGTTCTGCACGGCCACGGTCATCACCGGCATGACCAGCCCCAGCCCGATGCCCAGCGGCACCAGGATCAACGTGGACCACAACGCGTTCTCCGCCACCGCGGGCGACAGGCCGAGCGCGAGGTACATGGCCGCCGCCAGCGCCAG
>JAEZPL010000552.1 GCA_023413605.1 Pseudomonadota bacterium | reverse complement strand
ACTCGTCCAGGCACATGGTGATGTTGCTGTCCAGCATGTGCTGGATCTGGATCGAGCGTTCCGGCGTCAGGTGGTGCTTGCTGCCGTCGAGGTGGGATTTGAAGGTCACCCCCTCCTCGGTCATGGTCCGCAGGTCGGACAGCGACATGACCTGGAAACCGCCGCTGTCCGTCAGGATCGGCTTGTCCCAGTTCATGAAGCGGTGCAGGCCGCCCAACTGCGCCACCCGCTCCGCCGTCGGGCGCAGCATGAGGTGATAGGTGTTGCCCAGCAGGATCTCGGCACCCGTGGATTTCACCGCGTCGGTGGTCATCGCCTTGACGGTGGCGGCGGTGCCCACGGGCATGAAGGCCGGCGTGTTGATGTCGCCGTGCGCGGTGCTGACCCGCCCGCGCCGTGCGCGGCCGTCGGTTTTCAGAAGCTCGAATCCGATCCCGGTCATCAAACCCTCCGGAGCAGCGACGCGTCGCCGTAGCTGAAGAAACGATAGCCCTGGCCGATGGCGTGCGCGTAGGCCGCCCGCATGCGGTCCATGCCGGCAAAGGCGCAGACCAGCATGAACAGGGTGGAGCGTGGCAGGTGGAAGTTGGTCAACAGCAGATCCACGATCTTGAAGCGGTAGCCGGGGGTGATGAAGATGTCCGTGTCGCCGCTGAAGGGCCGGATGGTGCCGTCCTCCAGCCCCGCCGTCTCCAGGATCCGCAGGGCCGTCGTGCCAACCGAAACGATCCGGCCGCCGGCCGCGCGGGTGGCGTTGATGGCGTCGGCCGTTTCCGGTGAAATCTCGCCCCACTCGCTGTGCCTGCGGTGTTCGGCGATGTCCTCCACCTTCACCGGCAGGAACGTTCCGGCCCCGACATGAAGCGTCACCGGCACCCGCCGGATGCCGCGCGCGTCCAGCGCCGCCAGCAGGTCCGGCGTGAAGTGCAGGCCGGCGGTGGGGGCGGCCACGGCGCCCTCGCGCGCGGCGAAGACGGTCTGGTAGTCGGATGCGTCCTGCTCGTCCGCTTGCCGCCGGATGTAGGGGGGCAGGGGCATGCGGCCATGGCGGTGCAATGCCTCCATCAGTTCCGCCCCGCCGGCGGAGAAGCGCAGCCGCACCTCCATGCCGTCCTTGGCGACCACCTCGGCTGAGAAATCGTCGGCGATGGCGATGACGTCGCCGGGCTTCAGCCGCTTGCCGGGGCGGGCGAAGGTCGCCCACTCCCGCTCGCCCTCGCGCTTGTGCAGCGTGATCTCCACGCGCACGTCGCCGCGCCGGCCGTCCAGCCGGGCGGGGATGACGCGTGTGTCGTTCACGACCATCAGGTCGCCCGGCTCCAGCAGGCTGGGCAGGTCGCGCACGATGCGGTCGTGCAACTGCTCCGCCACGTCCAGCAGACGGGCGGCGTCGCGCGGCTTGACCGGATGCTCGGCGATCCGGTCCGCCGGGAGGTCGAAGTCGAAATCGGCGGTCTTCATGAGAGCCGCCCGTATAGACCAAAGCGGTGGTGCGGGGGAAGCATTACGAATCGGCGTCTATTCCGGCAGCGGCAGCGCCTGGGCCTTGAGCGCCGCCGTTTGGCGGGCGTGCAGCGCGTCCACATCGAAATCGCGGATCATCTCCTGGAACAGCTGATACCAGTTCACCTCGGCGTTCAGGTGCAGGAAGACGGAGCCCAGGCCGATGGCCGCGCGGTCCATGAAGACGAACTCGCGGGGCACCTCCACGCCGCCGACACGGCGCAGCTCCGCATGCACCTTGGCGGCCGTTTCGCGACCGTAATGGCCGGAGTTGGTTTCCTCGATGCGGCGGGTCCGGTCGTCCATGATCGGTGCGTAAACGAAACGAGCCCAGATGTTCAGGACGTCCACCAACTCCTTCGACGGGTTGCCGAAGCCCCAGGTGCGGTAGGCCTCCACCGCCTTCTCCTGGTTGCCGGTCTTCAGCGAGTCGTACAGATCGATGACACCCTTCACGAAACGCGCGGGGAAGACGCGGATGCAGCCGAAATCCAGCAGGTTGATGGACCGGTCGGGCCGGACCGTGTAGTTGCCCAGGTGCGGGTCGCCGTGGATGACGCCGTAGCAATAGAACGGCACGTACCAGGCCCGGAACATGTTCATCGCCAACTCGTTGCGGGCGTCCGGGTGGTCCTTGACGAAGTCCAGGATCTTGCGCCCGTCCACCCACTCCAGCGTCAGCAGGCGCTTTGTGGACAAATCCGGAATGGTTTCCGGCACATGGACGCCGGGCGTGCCGGCCAGCATGGTGCGGTAAAGGCGGGCGTGCTTGGCCTCCCGCTCGTAATCCAGCTCCTCGCGCAGGCGGGCGCCGATCTCCGCCTGGATCTGCTTGGTGGAGATGGCGCTGTCGCTGCGCTCGAAGATCGCGAAGATCAGGCCGAGCTGCCGCAGGTCCGCCTCCACGGCCGAGGCCATGTCGGGGTACTGGAGCTTGCAGGCCAGCTGCCGCCCGTCCAGTCCCACCGCTTTGTGCACCTGCCCCAGCGAGGCGGCGGCGGAGGCCGTGTGCTCGAAGCTCTTGAAGCGCTTGTGCCAGACGGGGCCGAGTTCGCTGGCCATGCGGCGCTTCACGAAGGGCCAGCCCATGGACGGTGCGTCGGCCTGAAGCTGCGACAGTTCCTGCACATACTCGCGCGGCAGCGCGTCGGGAATGGTGGAGAGCAGCTGCGCGACCTTCATCAGCGGCCCTTTCAGGCCGCCCAGCGCCACGCGCAGTTCCGACGCGTGGCGTTCGCGTTCCAGCGGGATGCCCAGCACCCGCTCCCCGGCGAAACGGGCCGCAAGGCCCCCCACGGCAGTCCCGACCCGCGCGTACCGCGCGATCCGGCCGCCCAGCGTGTTCTCGTCAGTGTTCGGCATGCCGTTTAGGTGGTTACGGCAGGGCCGAATGGCGAGTCCCCCGCCGGGCGGAACCGGCGGCTTCGCGGCCTTTTCAGGGCGCCACCTTCGGGTTGCCACCCTCAGGTTGCCGGGGCGATGTTCTGGTTCACGCAGAACATGTTGGCCGGGTCGTACGTCTGCTTCAGCGCCCGCAGCCGGTCATAGTTCGGGCCGTAGGCCGCCTGGACGCGCTGTTCGTCGTCGGTGATGAAGTTCACATACACCCCGCCCGTGGCGTAGCGGGCGGTCTGGTCGAAGACGTCGCGCGCCCAGCGCACGCAGGCGCTGTCCTCCGGCGCCGTGTCCCAGCGCGCGTGGACGTTCATGACGAACTCCGCGTCGCGGTGCGGGTAGGCGGTGGCATCCGTCGGCACGCGGTTGGCGGCCCCGCCGAGCTGCCCGACGAAGACCTCGCACTGGGTGGAGGGCAGCTTGCCGGCCTGCTCCACCAGCAGGTCGATCAGCCCATCCTCCAGCCGGGTGAAGTTGTGCGATTTCCAGTAGTTGCGGGCTCCCGGCGCCAGCAGCGGGTCGAAGGCGGACTCCCAGGCGGTGTAGGGCATCGGGCCGACATGCTCGCCCAGCGGTTGGCCCAGCGACCGCACCGGCGCCAGCGCCTTCCGGGCGGCCTCCTCCTCCATGGCGCAGAAGACGGGCATGACCATCACCTCGCGCCCATGCACCTCGGCCGGCAGGAAGGGCAGGGGCGGCGCCTTGCGCAGGACGATCCAGCAGGCGGCCTCGTCCGGCAGGGCCGCCACGGCGTCGCGATAGCGGCGCATCAGCTCGCCCGCGCGGTCGAAGGGATGCACGATCAGCCCGGCCGTCACCATCGACCCCACGGGGTGAAGCTGGAAGGTGAAGGAGGTGACGACGCCGAAGTTGCCCCCGCCGCCGCGCAGCGCCCAGAACAGGTCGGCGTTCTCGTCCTTGTCCGCGCGCAGGAAACGGCCGTCGGCGGTGACCACGTCGGCGGCCAGCAGGTTGTCCACCGTCAGCCCGTACTTGCGCGTCAGCCAGCCGAAGCCACCGCCCAGCGTCAGCCCCGCGATGCCGGTGGTGGAGTTGATGCCGACCGGCTCGGCCAGCCCGAAGCCCTGCGTCTCCCGGTCCACGTCGCCCAGAGTGGCGCCGGGGGCGACCCGCGCCGTCCGGCCGATGGGATCGACATGGACGTAGCGCATCGCGCCTAGATCGATCAGCACGCCCCCGTCGCACAGGGCGTTGCCCGCGATGTTGTGCCCGCCGCCGCGAACGGAAACCAGCAGCCCGTTTTCCCGCGCGAAGCGCACGGCCTGCATGACGTCGGCGGCCCCGGCGCAGCGGACGATCAGGCCCGGCTTGCGGTCGATCATCGCGTTCCAGATCTTGCGGGCCTCCTCATAGCCGGCGGATTGCGGCGTCAGCAGCGTGCCGCGCAGCCGTCCGGCAAGGTCGTCGATGGCCTGCTGGGTAAGGATCGTGTCCCGCCGGTCGGCGGTACGCACCATGAAGTCGCCCATCGGACACCTCCCTGAGGGGGTTGTGGGCCTGACGCGGCGGAAATGGCGGCGGGTTCTCCGGTGATCCGGGAACAGGCTCGGGGTTGCGCCGCGTTCACGTCATGAACCGCCCCGTCGGATAGGCCAATTCATGACCGGTTCAGGCCGTGTTGGCGTCCGCAGGGTAAAGCCATGGGCGCGCCGCGGCCACGCCGTAAAGGGTTCCCTCCGGCATTCTTACGCGCCGCACACACACCGCAATTCGGACTCATGCAGTCCGGTTTCCTACTCCCCGCGCAGCTTGCGGGTCCAGTCGCCAAGCGCGGTCAGCAGGGCCGCGACCTTCGGGCGGACCGACTCGTCGGTCAGGTTGCCGTCCGCATCGAACTTCTGGGCGGCGAAGGGAACGAACACTTCCGGCTTGTTCAGCGGGTGCACGTCCAGGAACACGCAGACCTGCCGCAGGTGGTACTGGGACCGCGCCGTGCCCAGCCCGCCGCCCGCCCCCATGAAGGCCGCCGGCTTCCCGGCGAAGGGCTGGTCGGTCCCGCGCGAGGCCCAATCGATGGCGTTCTTCAGCACACCGGGGATGGAGTAGTTGTATTCCGGGCAGGCGATCAGCAACGCATCGGCGGCGCGGATGGCCTCGCGGAAGGCCGTCACCGCCTCGGGCCGCCCGGCGGCCTCCACATCGGCGTTGTACAGCGGGATGGGGCCGAGCTCGAAGACATCCAGGCTCATGCCCTCGGGCAGCAGATCCGCCGCGACGCGCAGAAGGCCGCGGTTGGTCGACCCCCGGCGCAAGGACCCGGCGAAACCCAGAACGCGGACCGGCGACGCCATGACCTGCTCCCTTTCCGAAGATGTTGGAGAAAGGAGTGGTGGCATGCCGTCAGCTTGGCAAGAGGGGGGCATCGCCCCCGCAAGGTTGGTGGTTTGCAAAACAGTTTCAGATGATACCATAAGCGGGTGTGGCGGTGTTCCCGCGGCCCTAAAAAGAAGACCGGGAGAGGAAACATGAGATCGTCATGGAACGCGCTCGCCGCGGCGGCGCTGGCCGCCTGCGTCGGCATCGGCGCGCAGAGTGCCCTGGCGCAGGGAGCGGCGTCGCAGGGGCCGGGGCCGGGGCAGGGGCCGGGGCAGGCCGGCAAGCCCGTGAAGATCGGCGTGCTGGTGGACGAGCAGGGCTTCGCCTCCGACATCGGCGGCACCGGGGCCACGCTGGCGGCGAGGATGGCGGTGGAGGACTTCGGCGCCTCCGTGCTCGGGCGGCCCATCCAGGTCATCTCGGCCGACATGCAGAACAAGCCGGACATCGCCTCCAACATCGTGCGCCAGTGGTTCGACCTGGATGGCGTGGACATGGTGACCGACATCCCGGTGTCGTCGGTCGCGCTGGCGGTCCAGTCCGTGGCGCGCGAGAAGAAAAAGGTGCTGATGATCAGCGCCGCAACGACGACGGAACTGACCAACGCCCAGTGCTCCCCCTATTCGATCCATTGGGCGGACGACACCAACGCGCTGTCGGTGGGCACCACGAAGGCGGTGGTCGAGGCCGGCGGCAAAAGCTGGTTCTTCATCACCGCCGATTTCGCCTTCGGCACGGCGATGGAGAAGGCCGCGACGGAAGCCATCAGGCAGGCCGGCGGCACGGTCGTCGGCGGGGTCAAGCACCCCATCGGCACCAGCGACTTCGGCTCCTACCTGCTGACCGCGCAGGGCAGCGGGGCGAAGGTCGTGGCGCTGGCCAACGTCGGCGCCGACACCATCACCGCCATCAAGCAGGCCAGCGAATTCGGACTTCCGGCCGGCGGGCAGAAGCTGGTCGGCTACATCGTCTTCATCACCGACGTGCACTCGCTGGGCCTCGACCTCGCCCAGGGGCTTTACGTGACGGAAGGCTTCTACTGGGACCAGAACGACCGAACGCGGGACTGGTCGAAGCGCTTCCTGGCCCGCCACGGCAAGATGCCGTCGAAGGAGCAGGCCAATACCTATCTGGCGACGCTGCACTGGCTGAAGGCGGTCAAGGAGGCCGGCACGACGGACGCCGAAGCCGTTACCGCCAAGATGAAGGCGATGCCGACGGACTATTTCGGCACACCCGGCAGCATCCGCAAGGACGGCCGCGTGCTCTACGACCTTACCCTCTATCAGGTGAAGGGCAAGGCCGAGAGCAAGGGCGCCTGGGACTACTACACCCCCATCCGCACCATCCCCAGCAACGAGGCCTTCCTGCCGCTGGAAACGAGCGCCTGTCCGTTCGTGAAGGGGTGATGGGGGAGGAGGGGGGTGTTGGTGCCCTCAACCCCCCTGGCTGCGGATCCACCCCGCCGTGGCGCTGTCCATGGTGTTCTTGTGGTTGATGAACCACTCCGGCACGACCTCGGTCAGGTAGCCGCGGGCGAGAGCCAGGTTGCCGGCGGCCAAGCGCCTTTCGATGCCCTCCAGTTCCAGGCGGACGCGGTTGTGCTCGCCGACGTGGATGGGGGTCGGCGGGAAGCCGTACTGGTGCATCAGCTCCTCCTCGCGGGCGAGGTGGTCGCGGAGGTGCTGGGCGAATTTCGCGAAGAAGGCGGGAAGCTCCGCGTCGGACGCGGCGGCGGCTTCGGCCAGAAGCTCGACGGTTTCCTTGTGGTCGGCGTCGATGATGGCGTTGCCGACTTCCAGGGACTCGTCCCAGGCGGGAATGGACAGGGTGGGCATGGCGGGCTCCGAGGGATTGTCAGTGGCCACCATACCCATTCCCCGATCAGGGACTCTTGACGTCCGTCAACCGAATCCGGTCAAACCGCACCGGTTTCAGCCCTGCTTTTCCAGCTCGTCCACGAAGCCGCGGATCACGCCCAGGCCCTTTTGCCAGAAGGCGGGATCGGAGGCATCCAGGCCGAAGGGGGCCAGCAGCTCCTTGTGGCGCAGCGTGCCGCCGGCCGACAGCATGGCCAGATACTTCTCCGCGAAGCCCTTCTCGGCCTCCTGGTACACCGCGTACAGGGAGTTCACGAGGCAGTCGCCGAAGGCGTACGCGTACACGTAGAAGGGCGAGTGGATGAAGTGCGGGATGTAGGACCAGTAGTTCCGGTATCCCTCGTCGAACCGCAGCGCCGGCCCCAGGCTTTCGGTCTGCACCGCCATCCAGATCTCGCCCAGCCGTTCCGGCGTCAGCTCGCCCTCGGCGCGTTCGGTGTGGACGCGGCGTTCGAAGTCGAAGAAGGCGATCTGGCGGACCACCGTGTTCAGCATGTCCTCGACCTTGGTCGCCAGCATGATCTTGCGGCGCTTCGGGTCCTGTTCGGAGTCCAGCAGGGCGCGGAAGGTCAGCATCTCGCCGAAAACCGACGCCGTCTCGGCCAGCGTCAGCGGCGTGTCGGACAGCAGGTGCCCCTGCTTGCCGGCCAGGATCTGGTGCACGCCGTGCCCCAGCTCGTGCGCCAGCGTCATCACGTCGCGCGTCTTGCCCTGGTAGTTCACCAGCAGGTACGGGTGTACGCTCGGCACCGTCGGATGGGCGAAGGCCCCCGGCGCCTTGCCCGGACGTACGGGGGCGTCGATCCAGGGATTGTCGAAGAAGCGCTTGCCGAGGCCAGCCAGCTCCGGCGAGAAGCGGCCATAGGCGCCCAGCACGAGGTCGCGCGCCTCGTCCCAGCGGATGGTGCGGTCGGCGTCGTCGGGAAGGGGGGCGTTGCGGTCCCAGTAATCCAGATGGTCCTGCCCGAACCACTTCGCCTTCATCGTGTAATAGCGGTGGGACAGGGCCGGGTAGGCGTCCTTCACGGCCTTCACCAGCGCGTCCACCACCTCGTCCTCGACGCGGTTGGACAGGTTGCGGGCGGACACCGGCGCCTTGTAGTTGCGCCACTTGTCCTCGATCTCCTTGTCCTTCGCCAGCGTGTTGGTGACCAGCGCGAACAGGCGGATGTTGTCGCCCAGAACCCGGCCGATCACCGTCCCGGCCTCCTTGCGCATCGCCGGGTCGCGGTCGGACAGGCGGTTCAGCGCCTCGGCGCAGGTCAGATCCTTCCCGCCGATGGGGAAGCGCAAGGACGCGATGGTTTCGTCGAACAGGCGGTTCCAGGCGGCGCGGCCGACCACATGCTTTTCATGGAGCAGCCGTTCCACCTCGTCGGACAGCTGGTGCTCGCGGAACAGCCGGACGTCGCGCAGCCAGGGGGCGTAACGGTTCAGATCCTTCGACGCCTTCAGCTTGGCGGCAAGGTCGCGCTCCTCCAGCCGGTTGATCTCCAGCGTGAAGAAGACGAGGTGGGTGGAGATGCCGTTCACCCGCTCCTGCGCGGACTGGTAGAACTTGGCGATGGCCGGGTCGACCATGTTGCCGTTGTAGACCAGCCCGGCGTAGGACATGATCCGGGACAGCACCTCGTCGATCCGCTCATACTCGCGGATGGCGGCGGCGAAGGCGTTGCCGTCCAGTGCGGCGAGCTTGCCGGCGTAGGCTGCGTGGAAGTCCTTGGACGCGGTTTCCATCCGGTCCAGGTCCGCCTTCAGCTCCCGCGAATCCATGCCCGGATACAGGTCGTTCAGGTCCCACGAGGGCAGGGTGCCCAAGTCCGGCCCGTCCCCCTTGGCCAGGGCGGTGTCGGGCAAGGTGACCTCGATTCTGCGGTCGGCGAGCGGGGCGGCGCTGCGCTTCATCAATCCCTCCGTTCGGTGCTTGGAAGGGGATATAAGCGCCGCGCCCGCCGGGGGGAAGGCTCAGGAATCGGTGCCGTCCTGCACGCGGCGGATCGCCGCCTCCACGCATTGGAGGTGCAGCTTCTTGCGGGCGAGCTGGCGCGCGCGCCGTTCGTCCACGTCGGTCGCTGGCATCGCCTCGATGGCGCAACCGCGCCAGCCGTTGGCGTCCAGCGCGCGGGCGACCTCCCCATAACCGAAATAGCCCTTGTCCGGCTGCTCCCACGGCGCGCGGAAGTCGGTGCGGCGCAGGACGAAGCGGTTGGACTGGCTGGATCCGCCAAGGTTGGTCAACCGGGCCACGATCAGGCGCTCGCCGTTCGGGTGGACGACGTTCAGGATCGGGCGGATTCCCGTTATGGGCGGGTCGAGGCTCATGCCCGCATGCATAGCGTCCCAAACGCCGTTAGGCCAGCGACAACGGCCAGAGACAGCGGCCAACCACTGCGGGACACGGTTCCGATGCCCCCACCGGCCGATTGCCGCCCGGACAAACGTCCAGTTCCATCGAAGAAGACGCCAATAATCACCGCCGGGATCCCGAATAACATACCGCAGTATGATTTCGTGCTCGCGCCCGGAGATTGGCCGCTCGGCGGGTGGTCATTGCGCCATGTCTTGTGTTGTCGGCCTTCACGATCAGAGGCATCATCGGCTCTCGCGGTGAAACGAAGAGGGCATCATGGCGCTGGGAGCATGGCTGCGGGCATCGCTGGGGGCGGCGATCATCTGTTTGTCGGTTCTGCTGCCGGGACATGCCCCGGCGACGCCGCCGCTTCCGTATCATTGGAACGAATTGCCGGGTGACGCCTTCAACGCCCAGGGCAGCGCGCTGAAGGCGAGCGTTTACGTGTCTGTGGGCGCCCGGGTGCGGGGCAAGGCCCCGCTTCTGGTGCTTCTCCACGGCTG
>JAEZPL010000543.1 GCA_023413605.1 Pseudomonadota bacterium | reverse complement strand
CCTTCTGTTCCGCAGACTCTATGGCGACCTGAAAGACGCTTTCCGGGAGTCCGAACATGCCTGAACCCCGTCCCGTCGTGACCGAGCACAATATCCTGGGCGAGGGGCCGGTCTGGTCGGTGCAGCGCCAGCGCCTGTTCTGGACCGACATCCACGGGCGCCGCCTGTGGTGCTTCGACCCCGCCGCCGGCACCAGCCGGAGTTGGGAACCGCCCGACCGCATCGCCAGCATGGCCCTGCGCCGCGACGGCACCCTGCTGGCCGCCTTCGCGCGCCGCTTCGCGATCTACGACCCGGACAGCGAGCGGACGGAGACTCTCCACGACTTCGAACCGGACCAGCCGACCACCCGCCTGAACGACGGGCGCTGCGACCGCCAGGGCCGCTTCGTCGCCGGCGGCACCGACGAAGGGCAGCCGCAACGCCCGATCTCCGCCGTGTGGCGGCTCGATCCCGACCGTTCGCTGCACCGGCTGATCCCGAACGTCGCCATCGCCAACAGCCTGTGCTTCAGCCCGGACGGCCGCACGCTGTACATGACGGACACGCCGCAGCGGGTGATTCGCGCCTACGACTACGATCCGGCGTCGGGCGGGATCGGGGCGGAGCGCGTGTTCCACCGTTTGCCGCCGGGGCCGGGCAGCCCGGACGGCTCCGTCGTCGACTCCCAGGGCTGTCTGTGGAACGCGGAGTATGGCGGCGGGCGCGTGGTGCGCTACGCGCCGGACGGCACGGTGGATCGGGTGGTCACCCTGCCGACGCCCAACACCACCTGCCCCGCCTTCGGCGGCCCGGATCTGACCACGCTCTACGTCACGACCGCCGCCGAGGGCACGCAGGGCGACCCGCTGGCCGGCGCGCTGTTCGCCGTTGAGACCGACGTTCCCGGCCTGCCCGAACCCTTCTTCGCCGGGTGACCGTCCATGACCGACGACACCATGACCGATGACGCCCGTTACCCCAGCCTGACGGATCGCCCGGTGCTGGTCACCGGCGGTGGAACCGGCATCGGCGCCGCCATGGTCGAGCATTTCTGCGCCCAGGGCAGCCGCGTCGCCTTCCTGGACATCGCGGAGGAGCCGTCCCGCGCCCTGGTCGAACGGATGGCCGACGCCAGGCCGCTGTTCATCCCCTGCGACCTGCGTGACATCGCGGCCCTGCGCACCGCCGTGATCCAGGCCGCCGACGCGCTCGGCCCCATCCGGGTGCTGGTCAACAACGCGGCCAGCGACGACCGCCACCGCTGGCAGGACGTGACGCCCGACGACTGGGACGACCGCATGGCGGTAAACCTGCGCCACCAGTTCTTCGCCGCGCAGGCCGTGGCACCGATGATGGCTGAGGCCGGGGGCGGGTCCATCGTCAACCTCGGCTCCATCACCTGGGTCATCGGCCAGGGCGGCATGCCCGCCTACAGCACCGCCAAGGCCGCCGTGCTGGGCCTGACGCGCAGCCTCGCCCGCGATCTCGGCCCCGCGCGCATCCGGGTCAACTGCGTGATGCCCGGCGCCGTCATGACCGAACGCCAACTGCGCCTGTGGATCACGGAGGAGGACAAGCGCACCATCCTGGACCACCAGTGCCTGAAACAGCTTCTCGCCCCCGCCGACATCGCGCGGATGGTGCTGTTCCTGGCGGCCGACGACAGCGCGCTGTGCACCAGCCAGAGCTTCATCGTGGATGGCGGCTGGGTGTGAAGGACGCCCATCCGGATGTCGCCGTTTTGCTTCAACCGGAAGCGTGGCCGCGATGGTGAGATGCCGCCCTCACCGCGCAAAAGGAGTAGTCGCCGTGTCCCGTGTTCGTCTGGTTCCGGTCCTGTGCATCAGCCTTTCCCTCCTGTCCGCGCCGGCCATGGCGCAGGGCGGCTTCACCTTCGGCAACCCGAGCCAGAACAACGAGAACACGACCTTCGGCATCGACAACGACCTGCTGGGCCGGCTGGGCGGTGCGGCCGTCGGCGCGCTGGCCGGATCCGCCATCGGCAAGGGCACGGGCAACCTGCTGGCCATCGGCGCCGGCGGCCTGCTCGGCTACTTCGCGGGCGGCTACCTGATGGACCAGCTCAGCCCCGGCTCCCGCACCGCCGTGCAGTCGGCGGAGACCCGCGCGCTTGACGCTCCGGTCGGGCAGACCATCCGCTGGAACAGCCCGGATGCCGCCAACACCCACGGCACCATCACCCCCATCCGCGCCGGCCAAGACCAGTACGGCCGCGAGTGCAAGGAGTTCCAGCACAAGGTGATCATCGACGGCCGGCAGGAAACAGCGACCGGCACCGCCTGCCGCGGCAATGACGGACAGTGGCAGCTGGTGGCGAAGCAGTAGAGGATTTTAACCACGGAGACACAAAGGGCTTTATGAAGGGATGATTCGTTGCTCCGCTCATTCGAGTGGCGGAGATTACTTTGTGTTTTTCTTAGTGCTCTTTGTGTCTTCGTGGTGAATTCCCGGCACCGTTAAACGGCTGTCCGGGCATCGCGACAGCGCTGTTGTGCGTCATTGTGCAGATTGTGCGGCGAGCTTGCTGTGCACAATGGGCCTGGAGGCCGCATTTCCGTGCCGGAACAGCGCGTTGCGGCGCATTGTATGCGTGCGCTCGTTGTGCGGTTCTTGCACAGGCCCAGTGTTAACCAATACAGTGTTAACCAATACAACATCGTGCAACGCACGACGGGGATGTGTTGCACGGGAGATGGGCGGGAGTGGAAGAGGCGCACTGCGGGCGTTGGCGGGGATGATGGTAGTGAAAGACAAGGAACAAAGCAAGATCAGCGCCGGACGCGGCAGGGCTCTGAACGCAGGTTGACGACACGCCCGAAAGCGATGATCGTTCCCTCTCCCCTCTGCGGAGAAGGTTGAGGATGAGGGGACGGCCGTAAGGCCGGATACCCACTGCAATGAGGCTGCGTTTCCGCCCTGCGGGCGCCCCCTCCCCCTAACCCTCTCCCCGGAGGGGAGAGGGGACTTCGAAGGCGAATGCCCCGGTCCTATTGCTCCTCCTTCACCGCAACGGTCTGCACCAGCACGGTGGCGGTGTCGGTCGGAACCTCGACCGTCACGGGGACGATCCGGCCATCCGGGCCGTTGCGGCCGAACCAGACGGTGGCGTGGCGATCCTGGCCCTCGGCGAAGAACTTGGACGGATCGCGGTCGCTCTGGAATCCGGCGACGGGGCGGATGGTGACGGCGCAGACCTCCGCCGTGCCGGCCGCGATGCGGTAGCGGGAGGGCGGCAATTCCTCCCTCCCCTTCGGCTTGAGGATGACGTCGTAGCGGCGGCGTCCGTCGAAGGTCGGGTAATGGCCGCCGCAGCCGCCGGCTTGGCTGGCCGACAGAATCACGGCGGCCCCGACGCTGAGCGGATCGACGCTGCCCAGCCGGTTCTGCGCCGGAACCTTGGCCGCATCCTCCGGGCTGAGCGGCGGATTGGACTTCACCTCCACATCCTCCGGGCGGAAGGACAGGGCCATGACGTCCAACTTGCGGCGCAGCCGGCGCTCGCCCCGGAAGCGGTCCGGGTGCACGGCTCCGGTCTCCAGCGTGCCCAGCGCCTCCGCGCTGTAGCGGAAATTGGTGAACAGGCTCAGCCAGGGGCTCGCCTCGGCCAGAAGATGCGCCCGATAGCGGGTGGAGGGGCCGTGCCGCTCCTCGGTCAGAACGACGTTGCCCCGGGCGAGCGAGATACCGCCGCTGTAGGCGGCGAACTCCATTTCAAGCGTCGCCCCCTGCGCCGCTGCCGGCGCCAGCAAGGCGAGCCCGATGCCCGCCAGCCCTCGGCACAGGCGCGCTGCGATCATGCGCCTGCGGTGGGTTGGATCACGATGTCCTGGTATTCCGGGTGGCGCTTCAGATAGCCGGCGATGAAGGTGCATTCCGGCAGGACCTTCAGGCCGTTCGCCCGCGCGTCGTCCAGCGCACCACGGGCCAGCGCCGAGCCGATGCCCTGCCCCGACAGGCTTTCCGGCACCTCGGTGTGCTGGAAGACGATGTGATCGTCGCGCAGGTCGTAGGTCACGATGGCGGTCGCGTCGCCAACGGTCAGTTCGTACCGCTTCCGGGCTGCGTTGTTCTTCACGTCAGCGCTCATTCTCTGCCTCTTTTCCCACGTTACTGTAAGCCGATCACGACGCCTTCATTCGGCCGCAGGCGGATGGTGGCCGGAATCGGCTCGCCCTCCCTGTCAAGGTGGGTTGACAGGCGGATATGGGCACCCTCCGGCTGGCCGTCCACCACGCGCGCCCGGTCGCCCAGATTCAGCAGGACGCGGAACCCGCGCCCATCGTGGTGGCGCTCGTAGATCAGCACATCGTCGTCGGCCGAAACGGGGCGGTATTCCCCGACCGACAGGGCCGGTTCCGCG
>JAEZPL010000536.1 GCA_023413605.1 Pseudomonadota bacterium | reverse complement strand
GCAGCACGCGCTCCCGCAAATCTCTCGAATAGGCTCGGCTCATCGCGACACCCTCCACAATGGGGCAATCGCTCCAACAGCCAAGCCTCACTTCCGTTCTTCGCTCCCAACAGGAAATTGCTCTAGTGCTTAGCGCACGGTGATGCGGATCTCGATCCGCCATCGCCGCCACTGGAGCACCAGGAAAAAGGGCATTTTCGGCATGCCTCTTTCTCCTTTTGAAACGGCGGGTGGCCATTCCACCCGCCGTTTTCACTTTACACACGATCGGATGCATTGGCGCCACAGTTTTTCCCGTGATGCGCGATGCGCCACGCTTGTCCTGCCACCAATTCCGGATTGCGTCTTCACGAATCGGGCGATCTGTGCCACATCATAGGCCTTGAGTTCGGGGCTCGCCCCCGGCCACCAGATCTAGAATCGCAAACGGCGTGGACTCGCTCTTTTCCTTTTCGGCCCGTCCGTCGGACCAGACGACGAATCCGGAGGCTGACCCGGCGCTTGAGGTGCTGCGGTCGGTGTTCGGCTATTCCGCGTTCCGCGGGCAGCAGGCCGACATCATCGCCCACGTGATCCGTGGCGGCGACGCGTTGGTGCTCATGCCCACGGGCGGCGGCAAGTCGCTGTGCTATCAGGTGCCGGCGTTGGTGCGCGACGGCGTGACGGTGGTCGTCTCCCCGCTGATCGCGCTGATGCGCGACCAGGTGACGGCGTTGCGGGAACTGGGCGTGCGGGCGGCCTTCCTCAACTCCTCCCTCGACGCGGGCGAGGCGCGGGAGGTGGAGCGCGCCATGGTCCGGGGCGAGCTGGACCTCGTCTATGTCGCGCCCGAGCGCCTCGTCACCCCGCGCTTCCTCGACCTGCTGGACCGCACCAAGCTTGCCCTGTTCGCGCTGGACGAGGCGCACTGCGTCAGCCAGTGGGGCCACGACTTCCGCCCGGAATATCTCCAGCTCTCCATCCTGCACGAGCGGCACCCGACCGTGCCGCGCATCGCGCTGACCGCCACCGCGGACGCGCAGACCCGCGCCGAGATCAAGGACAAGCTGGGCCTGACCGAGGCCCGCGTCTTTCTGTCCAGCTTCGACCGGCCGAACATCACCTACCGGGTCGTCCCCAAGAAAAGCGAACGGCAGCAGATGCTGGCCTTCCTGCGGGAAAACCACCCGGAGGACGCCGGCATCATCTATTGCATGTCGCGGGCGAAGGTGGAGGAGATCGCCTCCTGGCTGAACCAGCAGGGTCGCGAGGCCCTGCCCTACCACGCCGGCCTGCCGCCGGAGGTGCGCGAGGCGAACCAGGACCTGTTCATCAAGGGCGAAGGCATCGTCATGGTGGCGACGGTCGCCTTCGGCATGGGCATCGACAAGCCGAACGTCCGCTTCGTCTGTCATCTCGACCCGCCGAAGAGCCTGGAGGCCTACTACCAGGAAACCGGCCGCGCCGGGCGCGACGGCCTGCCGGCGAACGCCTGGATGAGCTACGGCATGGCCGACGTGGTGAGCCTGCGCCAGATGCTGGAGCAGTCGGAAGCCGGCGACTCCCACCGTCGCGTCGAGCGCTCCAAGCTGGAATCCCTGCTGGGCTTCTGCGAGACCGCCGCCTGCCGCCGCCAGGTGCTGCTGAACTACTTCGGCGAGACGCTGGCCGAGCCCTGCGGCAACTGCGACACCTGCCTGGAGCCGGTGGAGACCTGGGACGGCACCATCGCCGCGCAGAAGGCGCTGTCGGCCGTCTACCGCACCGGCCAGCGCTACGGCGCCGGGCACCTGATCGACGTGCTTCTGGGCAACGCCACGGAGAAGGTGGCGCAGCAGGCCCACGACGCGCTGAAGACCTTCGGCTGCGGCAAGGAATTGTCGAAGACGGAGTGGCAATCCGTCTACCGCCAGCTCGTCGCCGCTGGCTACCTGACCGTCGACCTGGAAGGCTACGGCGGCTTCCGCCTGACCGACGCGGGCATCCCGGTCATCAAGGGCCAGCAGCCCGTCAAGCTGCGCAAGGACCCCATCGTGGAGAAGCGCCGCGGCGTGCACGACGCGCTGCGCCGCCACGTCTCGCGCGGTGGCAGCACCAGCCCCGGCCTGTCGGGCGAGGGCGTGTCCCGCGCGGGTGCCCGCGGCGCCCTGTCGCCCGCCGACGACGCGCTGTGGCACGCGCTGAAGGACTGCCGCACCGAACTGGCCCGCGCGCAGGGCGTGCCGCCCTACGTGATCTTCCACGACAGCACCCTGCTGGAGATGGTCGCCTCCCGCCCGCGGGACCGTCACGCCTTCGCCCGCCTGCCCGGCGTCGGCGCCCGCAAACTGGACCGCTACGCCGACGCGTTTCTGGAGGTCATCGGTCAGCATGAATAATCGTGCACATCCGAAAAAAGTCCTCTTGCATCGCCCGATCCATGCGGTTATGTTCCGCGCCCACGACGACGGAAACGTCATCGACGCCGCAGTAGCTCAGGGGTAGAGCAACTGATTCGTAATCAGTAGGTCCGGGGTTCAAATCCCTGTTGCGGCACCAGTTTCGAAGCCCCCGGAAAGCCACGCCTTCCGGGGGCTTTTCGTTTGCCTGTTCCGGGAACGGGCTGTAGGCGCCCCTCTCCCCCCGTCAACCGCTTTATCGCACAGGCGGTGCAAACTCCCGGCTTGCGTTGGGGGGAGTGCGTTTCCAATAATCCCGCCTCCCCGACCGGGCTCCCAGCAGGGTGCCGCGGCGGGCGTCGTATTTTCTGCAACGAGGACCTTTTCCATGCGCGCCTTTGACGGCCAGCATTCCGACAACGTCGCCATCAAGCGCACGCGGGAGCAGAAAC
>JAEZPL010000477.1 GCA_023413605.1 Pseudomonadota bacterium | reverse complement strand
ATGCGGTGCAGTTCGCGCATGCTGGGCAGGCCGAGGATGCGCAGTTCGCCCGAATGACCGCCGGAGTGGAAGACGTAGTATTCGTCGAGGTCGCCCGGCTTCACCTCGTACTTCTGATTGCCCGCCGCGCCTGCGGCCTGGGCCGGTGCCGCGCCGAACAGCGTGCTGCCCGCCGCACCGCCGGCAACCGCGCCGGCGATGCCCGCCAGCGCCGCCGCCTTCGCCGTTCCGCCCAGAAGATCGCGGCGGTTCACGCCCGTCCGCTCAGCCTTCTCGTTCGACATGCTCTGCTCCTTCGAAGTCCCTTTCGGGGGCTCTTGTATGGACCCTGGTCAGGGTCAGGCTCCTTCCGGCCGGGCGGACAGGCGTCCGGTCGCAGGATCGGTGGTCAGCACGGCGGCGCGGGGCTTGGCCTCGGCGGCCGGGTCGGCCCCCATGCTGTTTGGTTGGGTGGCATCGCGGCGCTCCCGCTTCAGGCGCTTCTGGATCATGACCGGGCATTTGCGGTCGTGGTGGTAGAGCACCTGGCAATGAAGGCACTGGATGCATTCGTTGGGGTTGATCGACCCGTCGGGATGGATCGCCTGGACCGGGCATTCGTTGGCGCAGCGCCGGCAGGGGTTGCCGCATTCCTTGTAGCGCTTGAGCCAGTCGAACATCCGCATCCGGCCGGGGATGGCCAGCGCCGCGCCCAGCGGGCACAGGTAGCGGCAGAAGAAGCGCTCGATGAACAGCCCGGCCGCGATCAGCGCGACGGCGAACAGGACGAACCACCAGTCGCGGACGAAATGCAGGATGATCGCGGTCTTGAAGGGCTCGACCTCCGCCGCCTTCTCCGCCGTCGCCAGCGAATAGAGCGACAGGCCGAACAGGACCAGGAAGATCATGTATTTGATCGGCCACAGGCGCTGGTGCAGGCCGAAGGGCACGGTGACCTGGCGCACGCCCAGCTTCTTCGCGGCCTTGGAGGCCAACTCCTGCAGCGCGCCGAACGGGCACAGCCAGCCGCAGAAGGCGCCCCGGCCCCAGAACAGCAGCGACGCGGCGACCGAGAACCACAGGATGAACACCAGCGGGTCCATCAGGAAATAGTCCCAGCGGAAGTCGGTGCGCAGCGCGTTGGCGAAGGTCAGCACGTTGACGACCGACAGCTGCGCCGTCGCGTACCAGCCGAGCCAGACCAGCGTGAAGGCCAGGAACCCCATCCGCAGCCGGTCGTACAGCGCGGGGCGCTTCACCAACTGGTCCTGGAAGAAGAAGACACCGGTCAGGAAGGTGATGGCGACCACCAGCACGGCGATGTCCGCCAGCCGATTTTCCCAGATGCGCTGCCACAGCGGGGTCTCGCCGGTCTCTTCCGGCTCCACCGGGTCGGCCTTGGCCTGTCCTCCGGGAGCGGCAGACGGGACGGCAGCGGCTGGGGTGGGGGCGGGCGCGGCGATGCGCTCGACCTTCAGGAACTTCTCCGGCGGCTGGTAGCCCAGGTCGAAGGTGACGAAGGCCTTGTCCAGCGCGGCGGTCGCGCGCTGCACCAGCAGTTGCAGGCGCCAGGAGTCGGCCGGGTCGAATTCCGTTCCTTCGGGGATGATGAACAGGCCGATTTCCGGGAAGTTCGGCGCGCCCGCCGCGGCGATGGACCCCAGACGCTTGTGCGTCTTGTCGCGGAACCGGACGGATCCCTCGTGCTGCACCAACTCGATGCGATCGAAGATGCCGCCGCGGACGTAGCCGGAACCCTTGAAGGAATAGCGCCCCTGTCCCGCCACGACGATGGCATGCTGGCCCGGCTTCAGACGCTGCATCGTCGCCTCGTATTCCGCGTCGCCCAGCAGGGAGCGGCCGATGGTCGGAATGGTGACGAGCGCCGCGTACAGGTCGATGAAGGCGTCGTTCGGGTCGCCTGGCTCGGTGCGGGCGATGGCCTCGGCCTTGCCGGTGCGCTCGAAGGCGGCGTTCACTTCGCCCACCGTCAGCGTCAAGCGGCGGACGGACCCGTCGCCGACCAGCGTTTCCCAGTCCTCCACCCCCGTCTTGGACAGGTCGAGGCTCTTGATCACGGTCGGTGCGGCCTCGGCCCCGGCGGCGCCCAGCGCCTGCATCACCTTCTTGCCGGAGCGGATGATGGAATCGCCGATGACCATCACGGTCACCGTGGCGCCGGACACGATGTCCACCGGCGGGCTGGAGACGCTCTGGGACGCCAGCGTCAGCACGTTCTTGCCGACGTAGCCGTCGATGAAGGCGGTGATCTTGGCCGGCGGAATGCCGATCAGGACGATGGGCTCGTGGTGGTCCACCAGCTTGGCGCCCGCCACCGTGCCGTCCGGGCCCAACCCGACCAGCACATGGATGGGGCGGCCCGAATAGCCCGTGGTGTTCACGAAATCGGAGGTCAGATAGGCGTGGCCCAGCAGCGCGTCGCCCTTGTAGACCGGCACCACGGGAGCGTTCGGGGCCGTTGCACCGAAGCGGTCGGCGCCGGGGACGAGATCCGCCGGCTGCACCTTGTTCAGGTATTGCGGCAGCTTCGCCTCGGCGGCCTCCGCGCCGGCCATCCCAGCCAGCAGCAGGAACAGACCGGCTGCCGCCGCGCGCACGCCTTGCCAAGTGATTGCGAACATCCCCATCGCCCTGCACGCTTGATCTTGGTCAAGCCCCGGCTCCCTTTCGGTCAAAAGGGAGAAAGGTTGCGTTGACGGAGGTATGAGAACCCAATTCGGGCGTTCTGTTCTTGACCATAGTCAAGCCCTGAGAAACTGTCGGCGGCCTATGCTGATTACAAAGCCCGGCGACTGTTCACCGAGCGAAAATACATCTTGTATTTTATTGAATTGGGGGAGGCCATGCCGCTGCTGCGCCACGAACCACAGGGCCGTGTGGAGACGCTGGCCGACCTGCTTGGCATCGCGCTGGCGCTGGAGCAGGAAGCGGTGCGCCGCTACAACCAGCTGGCCGCGCTGATGGATCTTCGCGGCGAGGCCGACACCGCCGCCACCTTCCGCGCCCTGGCCGCCGAGGAGCGCGGCCACGTGACCGCGGTGGACGACTGGGCGCACGGCCTCGGCCTGCCGTCGCCCGACGCGCCGGCCTTCCTCTGGCGCCTGCCGCCGGAGATCGCCGCCTCCTGGGACGAACTGACCGAGCGGACCCGGCTGACACCCTATCAGGCGCTGTCGCTGGCCGTGGTCAACGAACAGCGCGCCTTCGCCTTCTACAGCTACATCGCCGCCCAAGCGGAGGAGGAGCCCGTCCGCACGCACGCGGAGACGCTGGCGCGCGAGGAACTCCGCCACGCCGCCCTGCTGCGCCGCGAACGGCGCAGGGCCTTCCGCCGCGAACGCAGCCGCGAGGACCGCAAGCCCACCCGCGCCGACACGCCCGCGGAACTGGCGCGTATCGCCACGGCCCTGCTGTCGGCCGCCGCGTCCGAGCATGCCGCCCTGGCCGCAAGGCTGGATGCCCTGGGCGAGGGCGTCGGTGCGGCGCTGCTGACCCGCATCGCCGACGAGGAACGGCGGCTGGTGCCGCCCGAGGCCGGCACGGCGGCGTTGGATATCGCGCCCCCGGCAACCGCCACTGCCTGCCGCCAAGCGGCCGTCGCCGTCGCCGAACGCCTCGCCGAAGCCTTCGGCGACGTGGCGGAGCATGCCACCGATGAGGCGGTTCTGGTCGAAGCCCTGCGCCTGCAGGAGGTCGCGGTGGGGCATCTGGCGCTGCTGGCCGAACTGGCCGACGCGATGGGGTAGGGCAGGGCCGCCAGCCGGTTCACCGGCCGAAACGGCCGGCCGCCGCAAAACTGCCCCTGTCCCTTCGTCCGCCGGAACGCTACCGTCGTGCCGCGCTCAAGATTGGAGGGGGTAGCGTGGAGATCTCGACGTTCGAAGGCTTTGTCGGGTGGGCGGGGCAGATGATCGTCACCGTCGGCGATCAGGCGAAGGACCTGGACGGCCGGACCGCCTTCCTTCTGGGCATGGCGACGTGGTTCCTCGTCGAACAGGCGATCCGCCGGCTTGCCGGCCTGCTGCGCTGGGCCATCCTGGGGGCCGCCCTGGTCGGAGGCGGCGCGGCGGTGGTGTCGCTTCTCGGCGTGGTGGAGCAGAATCACATGCCGGTGTTCGACGTTCCCGGAGGCCCGACCGCCCCCAAGCTGACCCAGTAGCCCGACCCTGCGCACGCCCTTGGCAAATTCCAACGTTTTGGCTCAAAAAAAGGCACGGCCGTCGCCTTCCCTCTTGACCTCAAGTTAAGTTGAGGTTCTACGGTGGGCCTCCATGGTCGTGACACCGCTGGAGAACAGGGCGAATGAGTCGGGAAAAAAGGTCTTTTCTGCGTCATTGGATCGTTGTTCTTTCACGAAAACACAAAGTCCGCCGCCGCATCGCCCTGTTCAATCCGATCCTTCCCGGTGCCAACCTTCGGGATCGCCTGATCGCCTGCTTCGGGGCCATGCTGGGCATCGCCGCGACCGGGCTCCTCTGCCACAACATGCTGACCTACATCACGAGCGCGCCGGTTCTGGTCGCCCCCATGGGGGCATCGGCCGTGCTGCTGTTCGCGGTGCCGGCCAGCCCGCTGGCGCAGCCCTGGCCGGTCATCGGCGGCAACACGCTGTCAGCATTGGTCGGCGTGATGGTCGCGGCGCTGATCCCGGATCCGATGATCGCCGGGGCCATCGCGGTGGCGTTGGCCATCGCCACCATGTCCATGACGCGCTGCCTTCATCCGCCCGGCGGCGCCGCCGCGCAGACCGCCGTGCTCGGCGGGCCGGCGGTCGCGGCCTCGGGCCTGGGCTTCGCGTTCGTCCCCGTCGCCATCAACTCGATCCTGCTGGTCGCGGCGGGGTGGGCGTTCCACCGCTTCTCCGGGCACCGTTATCCGCATCGCCCGGCGCCCAAGCCGGCCAACACGCACCGGACCAGCGACCTGCCGCCCCAGCTGCGGGCCGGCGTGACGCCGATGGACGTGGACAACGCGGTCAAGCGCTTCGGCGAGGCTCTGGACATCAGCAGCGACGACCTGAACACGCTGCTGATGCAGGCCGAACTTCAGGCCATGGAGCGGCTGCACGCCGACGTCACCTGTGCGGACATCATGTCGCGCGACGTGGTCGCGGTGCCGCCGGACGCCCATCCGCAGGTCGCCCGCGCCAAGCTGATCGAGCATGCCTTCCACACGCTGCCCGTGGTGGACGCGCAGAACCGCGTGGTCGGCTCCATCAGCCACGAGCAGCTCGTGCGGGACGGGGCGCGCGTGGCGGACATCATGGCCCCGGCGGTCTATGAACGGCCGGACGCGCCGGCCTTCCGCCTGCTCGGCTGCTTTGCCGACGGCCGGACGCGGGAGGTGATGATCGTCGGCGCCGACGACCGGCTCCTGGGCGTGGTGACGCCGACCGACCTGCTCGTCGTCCTGGCGCGCACCACGCTCGCACGGGCGGGGCGGGACGACGGAATCCCACGCACCGCACCCCCCCTGAAGCGCGGTTGACCCGGACCGGCAAGATTGTTGCAGCATGGCGTTGGCTGAAACAGAAGAAACGAAGACCAGCCTAAAAATTCGCTTCCGAAGCTTGGCCATCGCCCGCTGCCATATGCCCCATCTATGTTTTCCTGGCAAGAATACGCGTCACGCGACTTTTGAAAATGTGCAATTTATGATAAATTTTTTTCGTTTGATTCACACCATGATCTCACGATTGATCGCACTCTGGATCTTGCCTAGACCATGGCCGTTCGAACGGAGAGGCGGTGAAACATGACCCGGGTCATGGACGTGCGGGATCATTCAAGCGGTTGGTGGGACGAGAGTGAGGACCGGCTGAGGGCCTACATCGAAAGCGCGCCGCGTAAGATGTGGATCAGCCGGCCAGACGGCACGATCGAGTTCTTCAATCGCGAATGGCGCGACTACACCGGACTCGATGCCGAATCCCAGACCTGGCGCGACGCCGTGCATCCGGAGGACCGCCCGCGCCTGGAAGAGGTGCGGAACCGCGCCGTGGCGAAGGGTGAGCCGTACGACGTGCAGGCCCGGCTCCGGCAACGGTCCGGCGGCTCCTACCGCTGGCACATGGGGCGCGTCGCGCCCGTCCATCTCAACGGACGGCTGATCGCCTGGATCGGCGCGGCGACCGACATCGACAACCGCCTGCGGGCCGAGGCGGCGCTGCGCGAAAGCGAAGCCAACTTCCGCACCATGGCGAACGCCATCCCCCAGCTCGCCTGGATGCGGGACACCAGCGACAACAGCCTCTGGTACAACGAGCGCTGGTTCGACTTCACCGGCACCACCATGGAGCAGATGCGGGGGGAAGGCTGGCTGTCCATCATCCATCCCGACCACGCCGGCCCGATGATGGAGGTGGTGCTGGACGCCCGATCGCGCGACGCCTCCTGGGAATACACGGCCCCGCTGCGCCGGAAGGACGGCGTCTACCGCTGGTTCCTGTTCCGCGCGGTGCCCATCCGCGACGAATCCTCCGGCACCGTCACGCGCTGGTTCGGCACCAGCACCGACATCAACGAACAGCAGGAGGCGCAGGAGCGCCAGCGCCTGCTGACCCAGGAGGTGAGCCACCGGGTGAAGAACAGCCTGGCGCTGGTCGCCGCCCAGCTGTCGCTCCAGGCACGTGCGTCGGACAACGACGACGCTCGGGCGGTGCTGATGGACGCCCATTCCCGCGTGCTGACCATCGCCGGGGTGCACGACCACCTCTGGCGCCAGTACAACGCCAACTCCATCGAGATCAGCGGATTCCTGAAGGATCTCTGCCAGAGGCTTCAGGAAACGGCGCCGAACCACGAGGTCGTCTTCAGCGGAAGCCGGGTCATCATCCCCACCGATCAGGCCGTTCCCATCGGACTGGTGGTGAACGAGCTGGTGACCAACGCGCTGAAATACGCCTACCCGGCCAAGCGGGGAGGCGCGATCCAGGTCAGCCTGCACCGCGCCGAGGATGACGCGCTGGTCCTGGAGGTGATCGACCACGGCGTCGGAATGCCGGCCGGCTTCGACCTCGCCGCGCCGACCAAGAGCCTCGGCATGCGCTTGCTGGTCAACACCGTCCGGCAGATCGACGCGGTTGCAACCGTCACCGCCCTGGATCCGGGCACCCGGTTCACGATCCGGATCCCCGAATTCCAGGGGTGACGGCGTCAGCCGGACAGGGGAAGAGGCATGGGTTCGGGACGCGCCCCGACACAGCGCACGGCGTAGCGCCGGTATCCGAAGTCGGACTCGCCGACGCAGCGTTCCACGACGAAGGCCGCGCGCTTCGTCACGACACGGCTGCCGGCCGCGAGCCGGGCGGCGTGCGCGAGTTCCAGCGTCATCCGCCGGTCGCGGGACGGACGGTCCGGCAGCAGGGCGCGGGCCTTGCCCAGCCGCCGCCCCTGCGGATCCCGGCAGCGGGCCGGGACCTCGAACATCCAAAAAGTCAGCACGGCTTCGGACATCGCCGGTCTCCTTCCTAGGGTGAGGGTCAGGCGGCGATGGGCTTCGGCAGCAGCGGGCTGTCCACCGCCATGACCACGCCTTCGCGCAGCGAGAAGGCCGGCACGACCATGCGCGAGGCGATGACCCGTTCCCCGCTGTTGTCGCTGAGCTGCCAGCGGCCCGGCAGCAGATCCAGCACCGCCACGTCGGCCGCCATGCCCGGCGCCAGCGCGCCGATCTCGTCGGCCATGCCCAGCATCGTCGCCGGGTTGCTGGTCACCGTCTTCAGCACGTCGGTGAAATCCATGCCCAGCGCCAGCAGCTCGCTCATCGCGTGCGTGAGGCTGAAGGGGGCCACGCCGTAAAAGGGGTTGGCCGAACGGTCGGCGGCGTCTCCCCCGGCGCTGGGCGCTTTGACGTTGTAGCCGTGCATGTCGGCGCCCAGCGTGTAGGGCAGGATGCCGGCGGCCAGCGTGCGGCGGGCCATGTCGAAGCTGAAGTGCGAACCGTGCCCGACGTCCACCGTCAGGCCGCGCTCCAGCGCCTTGTAGATGACCGGGTGCACCTCGCCGGTTCGGGTGGAGATGAAGCCGCCGGGGTGCCGGGTGAAGGGATGGGCCAGGATGTCGCGCGAATCCAGCAGCGGGACCAGTTCCTCCACCAGCATGTCGGGATCGACGGCCTCGCCGCCCTCGACCTCCGGCCAGAGCTGGCCCAGGTGGACGTAGAGCGGGACGCCGATGCCCTCGGCGATCCTCTTGGCCTGCTTGATGACGTCCAGACCCCAGCGCGACGCGCCCCCGACCTCCGCGTGGGCCTTGATGCCCTTGACGATGTCGCGGTTCTCGCGCCCGATGCGGATGGTGGCGTCCACGTCCACGCAGTCAGGGCGGTAGAGCTGCGGGTAGTAGTGCCCCTCCAGCCCGCCGACCAGATAGGCGGACAGGAAGCACAGGGTGCGCGACCGCGCGGGCTCGGCGATGAAACGGCGGAAGGCCGGCAACGTCATCAGGCTCGGCCCGCCCTGGTCCACCAGCGTGGACACGCCGGACCGCACGCCGACCATGTCGGGGTTCAAGCCGAAACGGCCGGTCACCTTTTCAAAGACATGCGCGTGCGTGTCGATCAGGCCCGGCGCCACGATCTTCCCGGACACGTCCAGGACGTTCACGGGCGGGACCTTCGCGACGGCCTCGGCCGGCAGGCGCTCCGCCACCGCCGCGATGCGGCCCTTCGCCACCGCCAGATCGCCGACGATGTCCACCCCGTTGGCAGGGTCGATGATCCGTCCGCCCCGGAGCACGAGGTCGTACGTGTGCGTGTCTGACATAACCCACCTTCATGCGCTGGTTTTTTTATCCCCACCGCATTCAGCAAGGGGCGTGCCAGCTCCGCGGCCGAACCGTTGCCGGTCCGCGGCGCACAAACCTTCAGCATACTGACGAATGACCGTTGCTTGGGCACAGGCTGGTCAAAAAGCCTTCACCACCGCCGATCGACGCATGTGGTCGACCAGACGCAAAATGCCGGAATTCCGCAGTGTACTGATGATTTGGACGACCGCGACGCCCATGATCGCCCTGCTGAAGATTTGAGCACAAACCATTCGACCGGACTGGCCCATAGGGAAATTGGCCCCTGAATCGGCACGGCACGCACTGTCGCAGGGCCGGCAGGAAAGGGGTGGCGCTGCCTCTCCGATTTCCTCAGTGTACTGATAACTGCCCTCGACACGGGCGCTCAATGCATACGAATGAAGCGGCTGCGAAGGGCCGTCCGACCACAAGAAATAACATATAATTCAGTGATTTGCCGACGATGGCCAGCCCACGGCCGACCGCCGCTCCACCACGATCTGCCCAGAAATCGGGCGAACTCGCCCCCGCAATCACAAGCTGCCGAGACCCGCGTCCATCCAAAATTTTCGATGGCGCGGCGCTTGGCACGCCATTCGCAAAGAGGTGGGAAACCAACAAGACAAGTCGGGTATCCATAAAAATGAAAGGGTTTCTCGACAGCGGGCGCAGCGTTGGCCCAGGGCGGACGGCCCGATGACCAGCCTCGGCCTTGCTGCGGCGATGCCGCAGCTTCCCCTGCTCGGCGGCGGGCTGCTTCTGGCCGGCGCTTTCGCCGGGCTGGTCGCCGGCATGATGGGGGTGGGCGGCGGAATCGTAATCGTGCCGGTGCTCTACCACCTGTTCACGGCGCTGGGCGTGGACGAGGCGGTGCGCATGCACGTCGCGGTCGGCACCTCGCTCGCGACCATCATCGCCACATCGCTGACCTC
>JAEZPL010000338.1 GCA_023413605.1 Pseudomonadota bacterium | reverse complement strand
CCATTCGAAGGCCTGGAGCGAGCCCATGGAACCGCCCATCACCGCCTGCAGCGACTTGACGCCCAGGCTGTCGAGCAGCGCCTTCTGCACGTTCACGAAGTCGCGGATGGTCACGACCGGGAAGCTCATGCCGTAGGGCTTGCCGGTGTCCGGGTTGATGCTGGCCGGGCCGGTGGTTACGACGGTCGGGTCCTTCGGCGACAGGTTGACCAGCGTGTCGGAACTGATGATGAAGTACTTGTCGGTGTCCAGCGGCTTGCCCGGCCCGATGATGGAATCCCAATAGCCGGGAGCCGCATCCTCCGCCTTGTATTTGCCGGCGGCGTGGCTGGAGCCGCTGAAGAAGTGGGTGATGAGGATAACGTTGTCCTTGGCGTCGTTGAGCTTGCCGTAGCTCTCCCAGCCGATGCGGACGTTCTTGATCGTGCCACCGCCCACGGTGGTGTAGGACGGCATTTCGAAAACCTTTTTCTCGACGATGGCGTCGAGGGCCAAGGCCGGCGCCGCGCAGAAAAGCCCGGCGGCCATTGCAAGACCGCCGAGGCGCTGTGCCAAAGTTCGCATGTCTCTTACTCCCCCCGATGTTTTGCTTCGGTTTGCGGGGGAGTCTACGGGCGCATCCGGACCCGTCCAGTAGGGCAAATGGAATGGTTGGTTATCCCAACCGCACGGCGGTGCCGTTGATGGAGACCATCAGCATGCCGTTCTCCTTGCCCAGCACCTCGTAATCGATGTCCACCCCGACGATGGCGTCGGCGCCCAGCGCCCGCGCGGATTCCTGAAGGTCGGCGAAGGCCGCCTCGCGCGCATCCCGCAGAGCGTTCTGATAGCCGCCGGCCCGCCCGCCGACGATGTCGCGGATGCCGGAAAACAGGTCCCGGAACATGTTCACGCCCAAAATCGCCTCTCCGGCGACCATGCCCAGATACTGGGTGATGCGGCGTCCCTCGACGGTGTCGGTGCTGGTCACGATCATGGTCGATGTCTCCCCAATGGTGTGCGCCATCAAGGTGGAGGCGGGATCCCTCCGCCGCAACGGGGTGCGATGGCGGAACGACCGACGGAATTCGGAGTCCAAGGCGATACTGCGAATTCGCAGCGCATCATCGACGAAATTGTGACATAGGCGATGGACCCTTGCTTGTTCCATCATCGTTCTCGTTTTATCGACGCTGAACAGGCGGCGGGGAGCGGGAATGGACGACACACGGCGGGCGATCCTGCGGTGGATGACCGGGGTGATGGAGGCGCACGGCTGGAGCGCCGGCGCCTGGGCGCGTCTGGCCGCGGTCACGCCAACCAACCTCACGCGGTTCCTGCGCGACCCCGTCCAGGGCAGCGTTCCCAGCGCGGAAACCCTGGGCCGGCTGGCCCGCGTGGCCGGGTCGGAGCCGCGTTTCCTGGACGAGCGCGCCTACCCGCCGGTCGCCCGCGTGCCGCTGCTGTCGGCCGATCAGGTGCGCGCCTTCCTCGGCCTCGGCCGGCGGGCTGGGGAGGCCTTCATCGCCTCGGCGCTCCGCGACGGATCGCGCAGCATCGCCGTGGATCGGCCGGCTTCGCGCCGCGCGTTCGCCCTGACCATCGCCTCAAAGAGCCTGAACGCCGCGGGCGTTCTGCCCGATGATTGCGTGGTTCTGGAGCCGACCGACGTGCTGGCTCCGCAGGCCGGCGACGTGGTGGTGACGGTGGGGGACGGCACCGTCTGCGGCTACCGATTCTTCCCGCCGCAGCTGCTTCCCGTCAGCACCGATCCCGAATGCCACCCGACCCCGATCGACCGCGCCAACGTCGCCGGGGTGGCGGTGCATGTCGTCCGCTCCCTGCGGATTTGAACAGTATTTAGCAGAGATCAATTCAGAGAAGCCCCGCAAAATTATTTACGAAACGCCTCTTAAACGGGGCGTTCACATGTCCATCTGTGTCATTCCGCCGGGTGCGGGACGCAGCGTTGGCGCGGCTGTTCGAAGATCAACTTACATATATAAAGACATTCGATTTTTCGATCCTTACGGCTTGGCTTCAGGTTCTCTTTTTGTTCTTGAATCCTGCATGTTCGCAGCCCATATTCAGGGTCTGGCTTATGGTTAATGAAACGCGCGCTGCAAACACGCATCGCGCGGGCCGTAAGGTGGAACGGAACGGCGATCGGCTGGGGGCCGGCAGGGGAATGGCGATAACGGACGCGCAGCGCGCCGCGCGGGCAGGGCGGATCGGGTCTTCCGACGCCACCCGCATCATGGCGGGCGACTGGCAGGCGCTGTGGCGCGAGAAGACCGGGCGCGCGGAACCCGCGAACCTGGACCTCGTGGCCGCCGTGCAGATCGGCATCGCCACCGAACACCTGCATCCCCGCTTCGTGGAGCACGCCACCGGCGTGCCCTGCGTGGCGGCGGAGGAGACCTGGACCCACCCCGAACATGACTGGATGGTGGCGCACCCCGACTTCCTGACCTGGGAAGCCAGCAACCGCGACAGCACGCCGGACATTGCACCGAACACGGTTGTGGAAGCCAAGTTTTCCGGCGGCTTCCAGTCGGACGCGGAGCTGGCGCAGCGCTACCACTGGCAGATTCAGCACCAGCTGACCGTGATGGGACTGGACCGAGCCATGTTGTCGATCCTGCGGCCCAACGGCCACGCGCTCGTGCGACTTCGCAGGGCCGAGGCCGACTGCGACCACCTGCTGGAGACGCTCAGCGCCTTCTGGTGGCACGTCGCCAACGATGTTGAGCCGAGCGACCCGGTGCCGTTCGAGGCGCCGGCCTACGAGACGCGCCGGGTGATCGACATGGCCCGGCACAACCGCTTCGTGTCGCTGGCCGCGGTGCTGGTGGAGCAGCGCTCCACCGCCCTGGCCGTGAAGGAGGCGGAAACCGCGCTGAAGGCGCTGATGCCGGACGACGCCCGCATCGCCTTCTTCGCGGGCGAGGAACCCGGACGCGGCTTGTACCTCGCGCGCGATCGCGAGGGAAGGCTGTCGCTGCGCTATGGCGCGCCGCCGCGGCGGGCGCTGGACACCGCCGAACCGTGGCAGCCCGCCGCGGACGGCACCGATGGACTGTCCCTTGACCCGAGCCTGGACGCTGTTCTCAGCGGCGGCTGGGGTGAGGGGAGAGACGAACGCTTCTAAGTGAAGGACCCGACCATGGGACGTATGAGCAAGACCGACACCGTCGCCGAAACCGAGAAGGCCGAGAGCAAGGCCGAGCCGAAAATCTCGGCGCCGAAGGCGGAGACGGCGCCCGCGTCCGGCCCCGCCGCCCCCGCTTCAAAGGCCCAGGCTGCCAAGGCCGAGGCTCCGAAGTTCGACAACCTGCATCTGTGGAACAAGCTGAAGCGCACAGACCCGAAGGCGACCAAGCCCTTCACCCGGTCCGGCGGCTTCCGCGGCACGCAGATCGACCCCACATGGCGCCTGCAGATGATGACCGAGGTGTTCGGTCCGATCGGCAAGGGCTGGGGCTACGAGCAGATGGACTGGACCATCGCGGAACGCATGGTCTTCATCTGCGCCCGCGTCTGGTACCTGGACCCGGAAACGGGTGAGAAGTGCTGGACCGGCCCGCAGTGGGGCGGCACCGAGATGGTCCGCCGCCGCAACGGCATCGAGATGCCCGACGACGAGTGCTTCAAGATGTCGATGACCGACGCCATCGGTAAGTGCCTCGTCCAGCTCGGCCTCGCGGCGGACGTCCATATGGGCCAGTTCGACGACAGCAAGTACCGCGAGGAGTCGGAGGCCTTCTACGCCGCCAAGGCCAACCCGGACCTGCAACCCACCGCCATAGCCCTCTTCGAGGAGGAGGTGAAGAAGCGCCTCGGCGCCTGCCTCGACCTCGACGACCTGGAGGAGGTCTGGCGCGCCGGCGTCGGCACCCGCCTGCGCGAGATCGGCAGCGTGGACCGCGCCGCCCAGCACCGCATCACCAGCCTCTTCGCGCAGAAAAAGGCGGAGATCCTGAGGCGGGACGAGGGTGACGACGAAGGCGGTGAAAGGGGTGGCGGTGAAAGGGGTGGCGGTGAAGGGGGTGGCAACGACCGGGAGGCCGCCTGACGGGGGCCTTCCGGAGCCCATTCGGAGACATGTGCGATGAACGCATCCCACGCTGAACGCTCGCCCAGCGGCCTGTTCCGCAGAAGCGCCTGGGAAGGCGAGATGGAGCGCAGCCACGCCCAGTTGCCGCGCTGGTACTGGAACGAGGCGGAACGGAACAGGCAGTACGCCCGCTGGGTCGAGGCGGAGGCGGAGAGCTTGGCCATGCGGCTGGCCGGGCTGCTCCGCCCCGACACGCCCGCGGAAACAGCGGGGCCGGCCCGCGCGCTGGTCGAATCGCTCGCCCGTGACGCCGAGTGGGCCCGGCGGTTGGAAGAACGGCTGCTGAAGGAAGCGGCCTGAAGATAAGGAACCCGACGCCATGATGATCGAGGAGGTCCAGGCCCGGCTGCGCGCCGCGCACGCCCGTATCGGGCACGAGGGCCGCTTCGCCCTCACCCTCAGCCTGAACGGCAGCGAGGAGTGCTACATCACCCATTGGTTCCGTCCCGAACCCCACGCGTTCGAGGACTGCAAGGCCGTGGGGTCCGGCACCGTCGCCGAATGTCTTGCCGCGCTGGACCGCTATGTCGCCGCCTACCGGCGCCAGCCGACGCAGGACGAGATCGGCCGCACGCTGGGTCTTCCGCCCGCCGACGCGGCCGCCGGCATGGGTGCCGGGCCGGGCTCCAGGCCCAGGGCGCGATCGCGCAAAGGCGCTGCCGTGATGATGGCGGCTGAGTAGGAAGAGGCAGCAAGCAAACGGGCCGCCATCGCAATGATGGTGGCCCGCCTGCCTTGCCGACGGACAGCGGATGCCCGCTCGGCCTACCCGATCAGCCCACGGTGCGGTAGGCGTTCAGCGTGACGACCAGATCCTGGAAGTCGCGGTCGGACCCCGTGCCCGCATCGTCCACGCAGACCGCGTAGCTGGTGACGTAGGTGGTGTTGTAGCTGGCGAGCGTCTGCACGGAATCCAGCACGCTCAGCGTCGGGCCGCCGTTGCCGGTGATCTGCAGCATGAGCGGCCAGCGGCTGGCATCCGTCGACGCGGCGGCGACACCGGTGGTGAAGTTCCAGTTCACGCCACCGGCGGTCTTTTCGACCAGAACCTGACCGCCCTGGTCCACGACCTTGACCGTGTAGGTGCAGCCCGACTGGGTATTGATGGCATAGGTGAAGGTCTGACCCGGAGCGATCTCGGCCAGCGTAATGACGGCAGTGTTGGACATTGTCTACTCCCGAATTTTAGGTGTTTTGTGCTCTTGCACATCCATGAGACGAACCGGTTCCGGGAGTGGTGAAAAATAAAATGAACAAAACTCTATATTTTTACAACACACAAGAGTGTTTATTTCCTTCCTAACCATAAGATTTCGAAGGTGTTTCTCTGAATGACGTCTTCTGCATATTATTGAATGAGTTTGACGGCTTTCTCAGTACAACCATGTTCTGGCGTGCGGCAAATGGACTGCTGACATGACGCCGGGGCTTCCGTAGCATCTGCCGTGCCCGTAGCAATGGAGCCGCAACCATGGACGCGCCGATCGCCCTGTTGAGCATTCTTGGTGCGCTGACGATCGGCGCCATGAGTCCGGGGCCGAGCTTCGTGCTGGTGGCGCGCACCTCCATCGCCGTGTCGCGGCGGGCCGGATTGGCGGCGGCGCTGGGCATGGGGGTGGGCGGCGTGTCCTTCGCGGCGCTCGCCCTGCTCGGCCTGCACACGCTGCTGTCGCAGGTCGGGTGGCTGTATCTCGGCCTCAAGCTGGCCGGCGGTCTGTATCTGGTCTGTCTCGCGGTCCGGATCTGGCGCGGAGCCGCGGAGCCCATCACCGTGCCCGATGGGGCGGAGGGGCGGCCCGGCGGATTCGCCCGGTCGTTCCTGTTCGCGCTCGCGACGCAGCTCAGCAACCCAAAGACGGCCATCGTCTACGGCAGCATCTTTGCCGCGCTGTTGCCGGCCACCCCGCCGGCGTGGGTTCTGCTGGCCCTGCCGCCCGCCGTCTTCCTGATCGAGGCCGGCTGGTACGCCATCGTCGCCGTCGCCTTTTCCGCGGGCCGGCCACGGGCGGCCTATCTGCGCTCCAAAACCTGGATCGACCGGCTGGCCGCGTCGGTCATTGGGGCGCTCGGCCTGCGGTTGGTGTTCGAGGCTGCCAAACCCGGCTAAGCCGAGAGCAGCAAAAACCAGCCCAGCAAAAACCAGCCCAGCAGAAGCAGTTAAGTCGCGCCCAGCTCCAGCCGGTTCTTGCCCAGGCGCTTGGCCCGGTACATCGCCTGGTCGGCGCAGCGCAGCAGCGTGTCGGCGTCGGTGCCGTCCCACGGGTACAGCGCCATGCCGACGCTGGCCGAAACCGACAGCGCCAGGCCGGGCAGGGGCGTGTCGATGGCGGCGATCAACTTTTCCGCCACGCCGCGCGCGGCGCCAGCCGATATGTCGCCTTCCAGCAGGGCCGCGAACTCGTCTCCGCCCATGCGGGCGGTGGTGTCGCTGTCGCGCAGGACGGAGGCAAGGCGTTGCGCGATGGTCGCCAGCACCTCGTCGCCCGTGTGGTGGCCATAGGTGTCGTTGATCGCCTTGAACCCGTCGAGGTCCAGGAACAACAGCGCGAAGGTCCGGCTTTCCCGCCGGGCCCGCGCAATGGCGTGCTGGAGCCGATCCTCGAACCGGATGCGGTTGCACAGGCCGGTCAGCGCGTCGTGCCCGGCGAGGTGGCGCAGGCGCTCCTCCATGGCGTGCTGGGCGGTGGTGTTGCGGGCGATGCCTTCGATCCCGAGGGGGCGCCCCGCCGGGTCGCGGCGGATGTAGGCGTTGGCGGTCACCCACAGCAGGGTACCGTCCTTGCGCCGCATGGGAATGCCGTAATCCCGGATGTGCCCGCCCGCCTCCTCCAGCGCGGCGATGAAGCGCGTGCGGCCGTCCGCCTCCACATAGTGGTCGGCGATGCGGGTGCCGATCACCTCCTCCGGTGTGAAACCGAACTCCCGCGCGAAATGGGGGGAGGCCATGATGACGCGCCCGTCGAGATCCGTGCGGTAAAAGGCGTCGGGCAGGTTTTCAAGGATGGAGCGCAAATCGCCTTCGGACTGGGCCAGCCGTTCCATGGTGGAGCGGAGCGCGTCCTCCGACAGGGTCCGGCGCGCGAACTCCCGTTGCAGAAAAATCCACAGGAGAAGGGCCGTGGACAGCACGAAGGCAACACCCTTGGCGTTCTGGACGACGAGCAGGTCGCCGAGGCCAACGGCATCCAACAGGAAATCCGAACCCACCACCCAGACAATGGCAAGGCCGGCGTAGGCACCCACGATCTTGGTTGCTGGAGAGGTCATTCGAACCGAGCGCCGAACCGGGTGCCGTTGAACATTCCGCCAACCTAACGTTTTGCGCGCGGATCGTCCATGACGGAGCTTGGGGCCGGCCGGTGGGCGGTCCGGTGGGCGGGGCAGGGTACCGTGAAGCACCCGCGACACACTGCCCCTATGCCCGGCCTCTTACCGCTTCTTGCCGGCCTGCGCCCGCGCGAAGGCCTCGGCGAAGGCGTTGTTGATCGGCTCGGGCGCCTTGGCGGGCTTGGGAGCGGGCTTGCCCTGCGGCTTGCCGGACGGCGGCGGGCCGCGCCGGTCGTCGCGGGGACGGTCGTCACGGCGCTCCCCGCGCGGTCCCTGCTGCGTCCGCTCGGGGCGCGGGGCCGCGTCGGTCAGGCGCATGGTCAGGCCGATGCGCTTGCGGGGGATGTCCACCTCCAGCACCTTGACCTTCACGATGTCGCCCGCCTTCACCACCGTGTGCGGGTCCTTCACGAAGCTGGTGGACAGCTGGGAGATGTGGACCAGACCGTCCTGGTGCACGCCCACGTCCACGAAGGCGCCGAAGGCGGTGACGTTGGTGACGACGCCCTCCAGCACCATGCCGGGCTGGAGATCCTTCAGCTCCTCCACGCCTTCCTTGAACTCGGCGGTCTTGAACTCCGGGCGCGGGTCGCGGCCGGGCTTTTCCAGCTCCTTCAGGATGTCCTCGACGGTCGGCACGCCGAAGCGTTCGTCGGTGAAATCCTCGGCGCTGAGCCCGCGCAGGAAGCGCGCGTCGCCGATGACGCTGCCCAGATCCTTGCCGGTCTTCTTCAGGATGCGCTCGACCACCGGATAGGCCTCCGGGTGGACGGCGGAGGTGTCGAGCGGATTCTCGCCCTCGCGGATGCGCAGGAAGCCGGCCGCCTGCTCGAAGGTCTTCGGACCCAGGCGCGGAACGTCCAGAAGCTGCTTGCGCGAGCGGAAGGCGCCGTTCTGGTCGCGGTATTCCACGATGTTGCGGGCGATGGTCTCGTTCAGGCCGGACACGCGCGTCAGCAGCGGGATGGACGCGGTGTTCAGGTCCACGCCGACCGCGTTCACGCAGTCCTCCACCACCGCTTCCAGCGACCGGGCGAGCTTGCCGGCCGAAACATCGTGCTGGTACTGGCCGACGCCAATGGATTTCGGCTCGATCTTCACCAGTTCGGCCAGCGGATCCTGGAGACGGCGGGCGATGGACACCGCCCCGCGCAGGGACACGTCCAGCGCGGGGAATTCCGCCGCCGCCGTTTCGGAGGCGGAATAGACCGACGCGCCGGCCTCGCTGACCACCAGCTTGGTCAGGGACAGCTCGGGATGGCGCTTCATCAGGTCGGCGGCCAGCTTGTCGGTCTCGCGCGAGG